>JAADCS010000108.1 GCA_013154295.1 Thermotogae bacterium | reverse complement strand
CGTTGTTAAGCGTTACGCTTACGTCGTCGGTGGCGCTTACCGTGATGCTTGAGTTTACCGGTTGCGCAATCGTTACGCTTACGGTGCTTCCTTTAATAAGGACGTTATCACAGGCCGCTGTATCTACCGTCCCCGAGTCACACACCACCTGAGATGAGACGGTGCAGCTGGTGGCGTTTTCTATAATACAGTTTCCGTCAAAGGAGCCTTCGTCGGGATAGGTCTCGTTGAACTTTTCAAGAACGAAGTTTTTTAAGTCTTCAAGCTCTACTCCACTCTGGAAGAGTGTATCTTCTATATTTATAGGTTTTTTTAACTCATCTACGCTCTCTATCCTTCCTGTGGAAACCGCCCAATTTAGAGCTATACAAACATTTCCACACCTATAATAAGCAAGAGCAGGTGCTCCACAATCGTCATCGCCCTTTATGCGAGCACTAAAGGATAAGAAAAAAGTATTTCCCGTAAAGTAATTAACGGTAAGAGTTGCCAGACTAGCAGAGTTTTCTACATCTACATAAGAAATTTTAAAATGTGTAGCCTCATCCTTTTCTCCCTTTCCGAGAATGAGACACAGACTTCCCACAGGATAGAAAGTAGCCTCATAGGAACCCCCGTTAATGGACCCGCTTACCGTGCCATTACAATCACTTCCACCTATAATGGAGAGTATGGCCTCCCATACTCCGTGCTCCGCATTCACTTCCGCTATGAGAGCGTTTTCATGACTTTTAGAAATTTTAAAACCTTCAGTAGTCATTATCATAAGTGCCAGTCCCAGAGCTATAAGGCCAAAGGCCGCCGCTATAGCGCTAATGGTAGAAAATCCCCTTTTCATGGCTACTCACCTCGCAAACATGACCGTCTTGGTGAAAGTTCTATTGGTGCCGTCGGGCAGTCTGTAACGGTATTCCACCTGTGCAACAAGCCCTTTACAGGTGCCGTCCATCGGACTGCAGCCTTCGGGATAAAGCCGGACGTGAAAGCTGCTTACCGGAACAAGGGGCATGTATAGGGGTCTCTTGTCTCCTTCTTGAAGGCTTACCTTTAGGTATCGGACGCCATCGGTGTATCCGCAGTAAATCCTTATTATTTTAGGAACGCGCATGATAAAGTCCCCAGTAAGCAGGGTTACGTCCTCGTCGTCTATGTTAGTAATTACTTTAGGTATCTGAGCATTTCTGGGCTCGCCCGATACCACGCAGTTACCACCACTAACGCCTATCCTATTTCCAGTCGTTAAAGCTATAACTTGATTATTACGCCAGACGTAGAAGTAAGAGTCCGACTCGGTGGTCATGTCACAGGCGTAGGCGTGATAGTTATCCTCATCTGCTTCGTCCATAACGATGAGATATCCGCGCGTGCTTCCATAGAAGATAACTTCGTCACAGGAACTACCCGTATTTACGATAATGCAGCGTTTACTTCTGGGGAATTGCGTCGCCGATAGCTCTTGAGAAAATACATAGTCGCAGCTCGGACTGTCCGGATTTTCGGGCACACCCACACCCCATTTGTTAAAAAAGTATGAAAGCTGAATCTCTGAAGTTCTTGCTTGCTCCAGTAAGTCGGAAAGAATCTTTTCTTCGGTGAAAAAAGTTCCCCCAGTCCGCATAGCCCAGTAAACGGCCACCGCCAGTATAATAGAGATAACTATAACGACGAAGAGCTCTGCTATTGTAAGACCCCGCTTCATATCCCACCTCCAATATTGCAGGCGGTCTGAACTAACTCAAGGGTGTAATCTTCCACCTCTCCCCTTACGCTTACCTGCGCACAGTTATCCTGAGGGATATCACAAGAACTAGAGATAGAAACTTCTATATTTCCACACGTAAATGTGGAAGGCGGAGGGACACCGTTTTTGCAGAGTTTAATCGCTGACGTTACCGCTTCTACGAGGCAAGTGTGAACGACCCTACTCCTATCCATCTCCGAAAACTTTGAAAATAAGTAGTAAATACTAACTATGCCTACCAGCAAAATTAAAATGCCTACCAGGGCCTCTACTAGTGAAAAACCTTTCCTTAACATGGCTCTTGCACCAGCCTTATACCGCCCGCATTAATTCTAATCTGGTAGCTAAGACCCAGTTCGGGGTCTTTTACACACACAGTGCCCGAACTATTGGAAAGACCTCTGGGTGTAAACTCAAATTCATTGTTAGCCTCTATGAGGAAATCGTCATCAATAACGACGAGGCGGTCTCTGGCACAGCTATTACCGTCGTATCCGCAGGCTTCTATCTCTAGAGAATTACCCCGAGCCCTTACCTTGACATACTGTGAAAGCTCTAAAGCCCTTACTTTTGCCCACCTCAGGGCGTATTCCACCTTTGATACCGCCTGCAGAAATCTGTGTCTCCTTTCCATTTCTTCAAATTTAAGGACCGCTACAGTGGCAAGGACAAAGATAATTACTATGGCAACTAAAATCTCAACTAAGGAAAAACCCCTCTTAATCTTCTTCACAGCTTACACTCCCACTCCGTTCGTCGTATATACAAGTTAGTGTTCCTACTCCACTTACGCCAGTGGCTCTTAAAACCATGGGATTTTTGCTTTCCAGAACGATTTCCGTCGTGTATTTAGACTTGGAACACTCATTTACCGCTTCCTCGGGAGGGAGTTTTTCCGTGTTTGCCTTTGAGACTATAAGAGATAAGCAATTCCTGAGGTCGGTAAGAACTACCGCCCTCATGGCGTTTCTAAGATAAAGGTTGTAGAAGTAAGGAATTGTGAGGGTTGCCAGCACCAGGAGTATAGCAACCGCTACAAGGAGTTCAATGAGAGTAAAACCACGTTTCTCTGTCACCAGTAAAAAAAGAAAGGGGGAAAGGGAAAGCAGCCCCCCGTTTTGTTATTAGCTGGCGCTACAGCTGACAGAGCCATCCGTTTGAACGGTGCAGGTGACGGATACGCCCTCGTCCGTGCAGGTGCAGCTTGTAGCGTCTCCAGAACAGTGGGCGGGAACTTCAACGGTGGTAGCGCCTGAGATAGTAGAAAGTGCTGCCTGTTGAGCGTAGGCGCTCAGACATATCCGAGCGTCGTTAGTGAGTTTACCGATGAGAGCGCCCCTTCGGTATTCGGCTATTCTGGGAATAGCCATAGCTGCCAGAATGGCGATGATGGCTACGACGACCAGAAGTTCAATGAGGGTGAAACCTCTACCCAGCTTCTGGCCGGTTGCAAAGGACTGGTAGAACTGCCGCATGATGCACACCTCCTTTTAGGATTTTTACGATTTTTAATATAACCTCTTTTACGGAAAATTGCCAGTAAAATATACAAATTTTCCTTATAAGCTCTCCTTATACCTCTCCGAAAACCTTGCGGTAAACGTAGTTGGCGTTCTTTAAAAACTCCTTCGGGTCCAGAGCTTTTTCTATTTCCTCCTGTGAGAGGAGCTCACGCACCTTTTTATCTTCTAAGAGGGTCTCTTTAAAGCTCTTCTCACTCTCCCAGGCCCTCATGGCGCACCGCTGGACTATCTCGTAGGCCTCGTCGCGGGAGAGGCCCTTTTCCGTCAGGAGAACGAGAATCTTAGAAGAGGCGTAAAGGCCTTTTGAGAGTTCCATGTTTTTGAGCATACGCTCTTTATTTACCTGGAGGCCCGAGAGAATCTCTTTCATGAGGTTTAGCATGTAGTCAAGGGCGATGAAGGAGTCGGGAAGGATTATGCGCTCCGCCGAAGAGTGGGAGATGTCCCGCTCGTGCCAGAGGGCCACCGACTCAAGGGCGGGCAGGGCGTTGGCCCTCACCACGCGGGCAAGTCCGCAAATGCGCTCCGAGTGGATGGGGTTCTTTTTGTGGGGCATGGCGGAAGAGCCCCTCTGACCCTTGGTAAAGGGCTCAAGGGCCTCAAGGACCTCCGTCCGCTGGAGGTGCCTTATCTCGGTGGCGAACTTCTCAAGGGAAGAGGCCAGAAGGGCCAGCGTCGTCATCAGGTAGGCGTGGCGGTCCCTGTGGACTATCTGGGTGGAGGCGGGCTCTATCTTAAGCCCCA
>JAADCS010000122.1 GCA_013154295.1 Thermotogae bacterium | reverse complement strand
TGCTTCACCTTCGCCTTGCCGAGGAGTTTCAGCAGGACCTTCTGAAGGTCCTCCTCACCTTCCACCTTGCTAACCTCGAGGCCGGTCCCGCGAATGGCCTCGATAAGAGTATCCACCCAGCCGAAAATCTTTGAAAGTTTGAGCTGAGTGGCCGGGTTCATCATGGCCATCGCCATCTTCGCCTTCTCCACCAGTCTCACCCCCTCAAATTACTCTCAATTTTCCCCAGGACTGGGGAACGCTTCCGCTCTTCCTCATACCCCTTCACGGCCTCGCTCGAGGACTTCATGAACTTCAAGTGCTCGAGGATAGAATCAAACCATCCAACCTTGTACAGGTAGTAGATGAATGCTGCACCGACAATAATCCCGATAACTTTCGCACTCAACCTTGGCACAGGGACCCTGAACCCCTTTTTCACCCTCTCACCCTTCACCTTCTCCCCCTGCTTTTCACCCTGGTGAGCACGGGGGACTTTGAGGGATTCACTCTTCTTCCCCGAATTTCCTCCCGTTTCACCGGGGGAATCTCCGCTTTTTCCCCTTTCACCCTCGGGGGATTCCTCGATTTTCACCGAATTTCCCTCAGCTTCACCCTCCTTCACCTTGGTAACCTCAACCCTCTCGGCCTTCTTCTCTTCCTGTCTGCCTAAAATCCGCTCCTGCTCTTCCTGCGGAAGCTGTAAAAACTCCTCGTACGGTATCACTCTCTTAGAACGGCAAACCGAGCACTGCGGCTTTTTCGCACGGCTCCAAAACTTGTTTCCGCATCTCAAACACACGTAAAGCCTTCTCCCGCTCGCGTCCTCCACCAGTCTCACCACCCTTCACCTGATTTCACCAAAATTCACCGGGGGATTCCGGGGGAATTTCGGGGAATCCCCCAATTTCACCCTCGCACTCAGGCCTTAAAAGAAATAGAGCAAAAACCTGGAGAAACCTCCAGATTCACCAATCACCCTCGCCGAAATTGTCTTAGTCCTCATCTCACGAACCTCCAGTCGCTCTCAGTAACCACTATACGCCTCCCAGACTTACGCTCATAGAAGTCAAGCAAGAACGAAAGTGCATCATCAAAATTCTTAAATCTCTCCTGCCGCTTGAAAGCTGCCAACCGTATCTTAGTCTCATCACGGACTCTAATCACATTCATCTCGCTCACCTCACGCTCTTGACGAGAGAATCCACCCACCATCGCTCTCAACAATCAAACCCCGCTCACGCGCGACCTCCAACGCATACCTCGCCTTTTCCTCCTCAAGACCAAGACTCTTAAGCCAATCCAACACCTCACGCTCCGGAACCTTAGTGTAATAATCATGGAGTTTCCCCATCACCTCCTCAACCTTCCTCAACAACTCAAGCTCCTCCCTACTCGCCTGTGCCTCAATCTCGCCGAAAACTGACCAGTCCACGTCCCCATCTCCCCAGGACCTAATGGCGGCCGTGAACACTTCCTCGGCAGCGAGGACGTCCTTCAGCTCAACAACCTCTGAAAGCCTCAACAAAGCATTAGCCATAGCCAGCCTCTTGAGAATCCCACGAAGCCTCATTGAATACTTAAACCCAGCATTCGCCAGCGCACGATTCACCGCCATGCCAAACCTCTTAATCTCCTGCCTCGCCTCCTCCGTAAATGTAGGCCTCAACTCCCTCACGTAGAGGAACAACTTCCTCAACAACTCCTCCGGAATCTCCCTCTGGATCTCCCCGGCCTCAAACTTATCCTGGTGCTCATAGATAGCCTCAATAACCCGCTCACTCCTCGGCTGCCTGAGGACGAAAATAACGTCAAACCTATCCAGGAGCGAGGAGGGTAAAGTAATCTGCTCAAACACTCCCTTATAACTGTTAAAGTACCCACCAACCGGGTTAGCTGCTGCAACAACACTCTCCATAGTCTTCAACGTCGTCGAGATCGAAGCCTTAGAAAACGGCACCAGGCCATAACTCATCCCACTATGCATCCTCGCGTAATCCTCAGCCTTCGCCTTCTCAAACTCATCCAACGCCAGGACAAACCCATTCGCTCTGACCATCAAACCACCACGGAAAACCCACTCCCCAGTCAACTCCTCCCGCTCAGGCATTCCAATAAGGCCAGCACCACTCAAGTTCGCTCCATCCCCGTAAACCGCCACCGTGATGTTCTGAATATCCCTGATGATACGACTCTTTCCAGTCCCCTTGTCGCCGACGGCCAAAACATTAATCCACAACCTCTCATCCCCAGGACCAAGATCCTTCGGACTCGCAATCGCGTAAACCACCGCCTTCTTGAAGAACCACAACTCCGGGAGAAGCTCCTTGTCCGCGAAAATCTGAGGCGCCAGAGACCGAGCCACCGCATCCGGAAGCTCATCCCCATACCGCTCCCGTAAATTCCTCACCTCCGCAACATCCTCCTCCGACAACTCCCTCGCGCCAAAATCATCAAGGAACTCCACGTGCAGAACCTCAAGCACCATGTCATTATTCTGCTTCCTGCTCTTATGCACCGTATCCCTCAAAATCCCAGTGACCAGGACACGATCACCAGGCGAGAGGGAAACATCAGGCCGAAGCATGTACGCTGAAATCTTCGACGGCTGCTCCTTATTCCCCAAATCCTCAACCATATCCTGAAGAGTGAAGAAAATAATATCCTTAACCACACTCTTCCGCGGGTCCACCTTCAAATTCCTCGAACCACAAGCATCACACTTCCCCGGCCACTCCACCTTAGCAATCGGGTCCTGAATCCTAACAGTCTCCCAACCACACTCCTGACACACGAACACCATCCTCTCATAAAACAACTTCTTCTTACTCGTCACCCCAGAAACCATCGCTCTAACCGTCACCAACTCCCCAAACTGCCGATCCCTCAAACCCTTCACCCTAACCGGGTCACCAACACTCGTGAAGTGAACCGCATACTCCCCAGGCTCAAGAAACAAGAAATCCTTCCGGAACACCTTAAGCGCAGTCTCAAAAGCCTCAATAGCATCCTCCGGCTTCTTGACGACAAACTCCGCCAACTCCGGATTATAAGCACGAAGCTCACCCCAGTCCACGAGGAGGTACTTCCGCCTACTAAACGTGGCCAACTCTATAACCCTATCCCGATAAACATTCTCATAAAAGTCAATAGCTGCTTCAATGACCTTCTCCTTCTCAGCCTGCTTTAACTCCTCCTGACGCTGAAGAACCTCATGCTCATGAAGCAAAGCCACATACCGATTAAGAATCACGTCCTTAGTCTTCTCCATTAACCGGTAGTACTTAACGCCAGTAATGTCATCCCTCCTCTTGTAAATCATTGAGGATTTATTGACTGCCGCCATTGCCATCTTAAGCGAATTATGTGCCAATGGTTGGCCAAGCAGTTCCTCCGCATACTTCAAAGTCTTCTCCTTCAACTCCTGTGCTGAAATCTCATCATAAAGCAACAGGACGTAGAAAGGAACGACCTTATACGGCCTATCAATCGTGTCTATAACTTCTTTAATAGCCTTAAGAAGCACTGCCGTGTTTTCTTTTCCAGCCTTCATATCGGAGTTTTCGGAATATCCATCTGTCGGATACTTGGATATTTCGGTGCTAAGAGTATCCAACCCCTCTTGGATACCCTTGGATACTTGGATATTTTTAGTATCCGTATCCACGTTGATATCCACCTCTACTGTTCCCAGCAGGTTGGCCACTTCCTCCCTGGTTATCGCGTCCTGGTCTGAGTACCCGAGTTTGTATAGTGTCTCGCGCTGGTACAGGGTCAGGGTTTTGACCCCCACTTTTTCAAGCTCGTACTTCTCCATGCTCTCAAGAAGGTCTCTCAACGCTTCAACATCCTCTCGCGAAAGTTCCACTCTCTCACTCATTCAAACCACCCGCCTCACACACTTCTCGCGGAAAACAAAGCTCACGCTCTCCACACGGCTCACTGAGAAACGCTGCCAGGTCTCGCTGACCACCCGTCTCGCACTCGTCATTATGGCCGCGGTAGTATATAGGAATTTTTGGAAATACAAAATTCATGAGGCTCATTTCTCCTTCGTCTCTTCCCTCAACAGCATTCCGATCGGCATGCCAAGCACCGTACCAAACA
>JAADCS010000078.1 GCA_013154295.1 Thermotogae bacterium | reverse complement strand
TTGATGAAGATTCGTTGGAAGATTGAGGAGGTGTTTAGGATCCTCAAGAGGGTCTTCTCCTTGGATAAGTTCTTCGTGCGTACCGCCGAGTTTATGTTGGGCTTCTTTGCCTTAGAAATTACCAACTTCAGCACCGATTACGATGTTTGGGTAGAAGAGCCCTTTATCGCAACCCTCTTTTCGCCCTTTAACGCGCAACTCCTGTATAGATAACGATGGCTACATCTACGTCACTGGCTGGACCTTGGATTACTACAACTTTATTGGAGGTTCCTCTTTTGGTAATCCTGACATCGGTGTGAGGAGTGCCTTCGTTGCTAAGCTAACTCCCGATCTTAGTAGTATCGTTGCAGCAGCGGTGATCGCAGGTTCCGGGCACAACTACGGATAGGCTGTGGATGTTGATGCGAATGGATACGTTTACGTTGGGGGGTCTACTCAATCCTCTGACTTTGCCCCCTCACGGACAATTTACGGTACCACGACTACCGATAAATATCAGTGGTTTGTCACTAAGCTATCATCGGATCTCTCCAGTCACGTCAGGACCGTAATAATTTCAGGGGCGAACCACGACATCTTCAGGACTTGGAAATATCCGATAACGGTGAGATCTACATAGCTGGATATACCTACGATCAGTCTTCCTTTGCACCTAGCCGGAACACCCTGGGAAGCTGTTCTCCCCCTGATACTGCCGTAGTAAAATTGGATACCTCACTCTCTTCCTTCGGTGAAGCTACAATAGTATGTGGAGATATATCCGATGGAGCCCTAGGCCTGACGGTTACTCATGATGCTGTTTTACTGTCGGGAACTACTAACTCACCTTACTACGCTCCCTCCCGTACGATCTTTGGATCCACTGGGAGTTGGAACGCCTTTGTTACCAAGTTAAGCCGAGATCTCGGAACCCATATCGCCAGCGTAATCATCGCCAGCTTCCAATACGACGTAGCGTACGAGACGATAGTCGACGATTCGGGATATATCAACGTAGTAGGTTTTACTTACGATGGGAACGGTTTCTTCACATCGAGAGACATCGTGGGAACCGCCGGTACTTACGACGTATTCATCACACGCTTGAGCGCCGACTTAAGCTCCCACATACGGACCCTAATAGTAGCCTCACCTGACACCGACTTTGTATACGTGAAGACCTCGGCTTTCAAAGGTGATACCATGTTCGTATTGATAAATACACAAGATCCCTACAGTCTAGCTTCATCCTGTTCTTCCTGCGACTTGGTGGGAGGTGGTGGTCCTTGGGATGCCGTTGTGGTGGGAGTTACGATGGACCTAACCACCTGTGTTGGACGGTCCATATTTACAGCCTCCGGAGATGAAGGTGCGTACGCTCTGGCCGTTAACAATGCAAATGTGTATGCAGCTGGGCCTTTAATGGATTATACTCTCTCGGAGCATCCGGATCCCCAGTATGAGTATGGATTCTCCGGCTATATAGATAGCTATCTAATACTCGGAAGACCTCAATGCCTCGTAGGCTTAGCGGAGCGACCGAGTGGCAGTGAAGAACCCGATGTTCTGATAACCGCTGATGGCATTACCTTCACGGTTCGTTCCCCTGTGTATGTGGGATACGACGTGATTACGATGGATGGACGGATTATAGACAGGCACTCCTTTGGATACTTACTACCGGGCAGGTACTCCTATCCCGTAGATCTACATGCTCCAGGGACGTATGTGATAAAGGTGAAGATAGGGAAAAGGGTGAAGTTAGGGAAGATTATAATCCGTAGGAACTCTGAATAGCGCCTGGGACATCCTTTAAAATTCTCACATGCCGTTTTGGGTTTTGATCTCTAAGACCTGGTATATCGTGCAGTTTGGCGATTTACGGAGCTATCACATGGAAGATGCGGGAATCCTCTACGGATTTGTCAAGGAGCGAATGAACGGTATGGCTTCAACCCTTAGAAAGATACCCAACGTGGATAGCGTTCTACCACTTCCCACCGCTAACGCTTTAGCCGTATTAACCGATGAAGGTACGATTTCCCTGATAACGTCCGATCTCGGAGCCATGGCTTATCGGGAGGCAGGATGGGTTGAGCCTTTACCAGTTGAACCGTATCATTCACCTAATTCTACGGGGTCATGGGCCTTGGATAAGGTTATGGCCGACTCCGTTTGGGCCATGGGATACGATGGAGATGGCATTTTGGTGGTGATTATGGACACCGGCATCGATACCTCCCATCCGTACCTGATAGATAAGTGGTCCGGGCTGTGGTACGATCCTGTTGAGCTCTCACCTCGGCCTACCGAAAGCGATCTACCCCATGGCACCATAGTCAGCGGGGTTTTGGTAGCCGACAGCACGGGCATAGCTCCTGGCGCTAAGGTAGCCGTGGTCAGAATGTTCGGCAAATATCTAACTGGGTCGGAGATAAGTACCCACCTCGGCTTTCAGAAGATCATTGAGTGGAAGATAGATAGCGGATACAACATACGGGTGTATAACGGATCTTGGAAGACCGGAGGTCCTGATGGCTCTCTGGAGTATTGGAATGATGTTCTCCTTTTGAGAATGGCAGGTATAGTGCCGGTCTTCGCCATAGGGAACACTCCGGATGTCAACTTTTCCCCTGGTAACTACCCAACGGTTATCGGCGTGGGGGCTACATATGAAAACGACACCTTGGCCCATTTCTCTTCGGAGGGTCCAGCTCCCGATCGTCCCCCTTGGAACGACCCCACTTACTGGCCCTATCCCGATTGGAACCTCCTTAAACCGGATATAGTATCACCTGGTGTAGGGATCCTAACCACGGAACCAGGAGGGGGATTCGGCACATGGACCGGTACATCCCTAGCGGCTCCCTTGGTCGCAGGGGCCGTTGCCGTTCTACTCCAGCGGGATCCCGGTTTGAGTTTTAGGGAGATCTATGGGGTACTTACAGCAGGTGCGGATACCTTCGCTTGGGGCTCCCCGTATCCCAACAACCGATACGGTTGGGGGAGACTCAACCTTCTAAAAGCTTTTCGCTTACTTTCACCTCCCACCCTCCTTCCGGAGTTGGTGAGTTGGAACATCACGGATGGCCTCTTTGACGGGGATGACACCCTACTCCTGTACATTCACAACCGATCATCCACCTCCGGAACCATTTCAGCCAGATTGATCTCCCTGGACCCGAGGGTTAGCGTTCTACCATCCGATACCTCCGTTCTCCTTCCGGCATCGGATACGTCAGTTTTGAGTTTTTTGCTTCAACCCACGGGTGTGGGATCTGGTGAATATCTGCCTTTCGTTTTGGAGCTATACGTACCGGAGAGTCTATCCTTCAAGTTACTGTTACACTTCGGGGAGATAATGCCCACCTACGTGGATATAGATACCGGCATGCTTCACATATCCTTGAGCGATAACGGCAAATGGTTTAGGCTCCTAAAGGATAATCTATCGCTCCTGTATCTCGGTAGCTTTGCTTTCGCCACCGACACCTCTTACGTTGCCGACGCATGGCTCTCAACCGGAGGCTCCGATAAGGACTTCCTACCCGTAGCATCCTTTGAGGAGATGCCCTTCGTCCCCCAGGGGTGGTACATCCTTCAGAACGACTCTGGACATCCCGCGCCAAAAGGTTTGACTTTTAGAAGCGGTGGTTATGCCTATCCAGGAGACGGAACCGTATATCTGTTCTTCACCGTATTCAATCCTCATCCATCTCCTCTAACCGGTTACGTGGCCTTCTTCGCAGATCCAGACGTGGGTAGGCCTTCCTCCGATACAGGCATTCTGTTTCCTTCCCAAAGATGTGCCCTCATGGGTGCGACTGATAGCTCATTTGTTGGATACGTGGGCTTTCAGATATTGGATTTGAACGGGAGAGTTTCGTTCATACGTAATTCGCTATGGTACGATTCTCTCTCGGAAACCGCAAAGTACAGGTTTGCCAGTGGGGAACTCTCCTTTGCTCCTGACACCGTGACAGATTGGTCCCTTGTACTCTCCAGAGGTCCTGTGGATATACCACCAGGCGATTCCCTTAGCTTTGCCGTACGTATCTTCTACACATCCGTTCCCCTATGTCCATCGGTTAGGATCCGAGAGAGGGATGCTTTACCCTTAAGGATCAGAGTTATGGGTAGAACCATCCTGGCTCCAGAGGGAAGTAGGATATACAACATCGCCGGGCGGCTCATGGGAATAGGCAAAGCCAACGTATCTCCGGGGCTCTTTTTTGTAGTTTCGAAGGGAGAGGTCGTTAAGGTTCTGGTACGATAAATCTCCTCGCTTAGAATAGCCTCGTGAAGGTATTGAACCTTTCGGGTAAGGTGAATGTCAGTGACTATCCGCGGGTTTTTACCGTAACGAGCTTCCCAGATATAGTCGTTGTGGATGCCAGCCTTCCGCGGGAGAACCTTTTGGAAATATCCCAAAACTTCCCTACGATTATGCTCGGCGATACGGATGTGCCAACCGTCGATTACACTTATGAAACTGCCGATGAGGTAAGTGACTTTCTAAGAAAGCTATCCTCAATGGAGACCAGGCAGCGTCTCTCTTACCTTTACGACCACATTTTTTCGGTGGAATATCCGGAAACGGTGCATTACGTCTTCTATTATGGTTACAGCAGGTACCTATACAACACACTCTCCCGTCTGACGATCAGCTCCCTGAAACCGTGGGTCGGCCTCTACGGCCCAAACGGAGCCGGCAAGACTAGCCTTCTTAAAGCAGTTTTGGGGAACGGATACAACGACGTTTTCCATGTGGCAGGATCTTCCATGGGTTTCAGGATTGAAAAGGACAGGATAACGACGGTAGTTGTAGAAACGGGAGGTATATCCGAAGAGGATATACCCATTTTGATGTCAGAAATACACCGCAAAGGCTACCAAGCTATATTTTTAGTGGAGAGGAATACACCTCCAGAGGTCCTAAGAACAGTTCCGTTCTTTTACGTTCCGGGGCTTTCCGAAAGACCTCCCAAAGAGAGATTACTCCTCCTCGAGCATCTCCTAAGGAAACTTGAAAAGGGTAGGGATTGCCGAATAAAGGTTGAAGAGATCTTTTTAGATGTTTTCTATGCGTACAGCTGGCCCAATAATCTGGCCGAGCTGGGTAATGTTCTACGTTTTACCTTGAGTCTATCCGAATGCGAACTCAAAGTCGCCTTTCTTCCCCAGCATGTGAAGGCTGCCGTAGGTGCGAACGGTAGGTTGCCGGGATGGGAAAGATTCAGTTGGACCGAATAAAGTTTCACATCTATTTGATGCTCTTGTACCTGCTACCCTTCTTCCTTCGTCTTCTCAATGGTCTTAGGAGAGGCTTGGCGTTGAAAATCCCTTTAGATAACCCGATAGAGCTTCTGACTACACCGTTCGTAGGTAGGTCGTCGGATACGTTTCTGTATTATCTGCCTCCAGCATACGGAATATTAAAGTACGGTGATCCCATTTTGATACTTGGCGGCAAAGTGGTGCGAATGTGCTACAGAGTGGTTCAATCTTGGATCCTCTTACCTTTCATGGCCTCTTTTGACGGTTACTTTTCACTGGCTTATCTTATCTTCTTCTCCCTTCTCTATTCCATAGGTGTAGGTCTCTTACTATGGCACCTAAATCCGAGAAGAACAACCCTTAACCTTCTGCTCGCTCTGCTCCTCCTACCGGTAGTCGGATACTATCTACCCTTCGTCATGCTTGAGGCACCGGCTTCCTCCTTCCTCATCCTTTATCTGTTCTTTCTCCTACTCTATGTAGAAGGAGGGAACATCCTATCTATCATCTTAGGAGTTCTATTTCTGTCTCTGGCCATCCTCTTAAGACCTGAAACCATTGTGGCAATCTTTCCTCTCGTGGTTTCTCTAAGGAGGTTTAGCCACGCGTTCACCCTGCTCCCAGTTGTTATCCCCCTCTCTCTGAACGTCTCCCAAACGCTTTCCTGTGGAGATCAATCCAACTTTTTCATGTGGAACTACGCTTTCCACCTGGAGAGAACCCATGGAGTGAAGCTTAAGGAGGTGGGGGATCTTATAAACGTGGCAGGTAATAGGATAATGGAATGTGTAGGCGAATCTCCAGATGTGATTAGAAGTGGCGACAAAAAGCTGGATCTCTACCTGCACATGTTCCAAGTTAAAGGAGACAGATATTCAAGATGTTTCCGCAAACTTTTCCTAAGTGAGGCAAATGCGAAAGAAATATCGTTTGCTTTTAAACAGGTGTCTTTGAATTTCTTGTCAGTACTGTTTCCCTCCATTTCCCCCGAACTTAGGGCCATGTTCAATCTCAACCTTCCTCTGGCAAAGTTTTTACTTAGGTTGTACTTGGGCCTTTACGGATTGATAACGGTCGTCTCTTTGGGGTGCGCGTTCATATGTGGCGACAGAACGCTGCGCTTTACCGTTCTCTCCTATCTCTTTCTGAGTTTACTCTATGCCTTCTACAATCCCCTCGGCCACTTTGATACGCTGCGATTCAAAACATACCTGTCGGGATTTGAGTTGCTTTTTATAGCTTACGGACTGAAAAAAGTGTCTGCTAAATCTCGCCTCCAGGCGTGGCAGCGACTATATCACTCCCCCGAATCCGAATAACTTCCAGGTGAGACGCGATAGGATCATTTCACCACTGCGACTCGCGCTGGTTTTAAAAGCTTACCTTTGTACTTCCATCCGGGTTCATACACCATGCCAACGCTTCCCGATGGCAACTTATCGTCGGCAACAACCGATAGAGCCTCCATGTAGGAAGGATCGAAGGGATCCCCCACCTTGGGAATCAACTTTTCCACACCCAGAACTTTAAGGGTATGATCTATCTTGCGCTTTATGCTCTGCGTTCCCTCCTTTAGGTCGGCTGGGACTTCCCCTTCCTCCACCACACCTAATAACCTGTCAATATCCTCCAGGAGTACGAAGAGTTCTTTTAAAAGGTTCTCCTTTTCCTTCTGGCCTCGCTCCTTGATGCGCATTTCGCTGACCCTTCTATAGGCCTCGTACTCGTTCATAATATGGGCCAACCCGCGCTTTAAACGTTTTACCTCCTCCCTAAGGCGGTTCCTCTCCTTTAGGATCTTCAAAAATAGAAGCTCATCCATAGCTACGCGAGGGGGCGGGAAGGCCCTCAATCTATGACCTCCCCGCACTTTTTACAGTACCTAACCTTTTTACCGTCTTCAAGAAAACGAAAACCTACGCGTGTAGGTTGGCCACACTTGGGGCATATGAGCTTGAGTTTGGATAGATATATCGGTGCTAGCTTCTCCTCAATTCGTCCCTCGTCGAGACCGTGTCTCTTTCCCCTGTGTCTCTTCACGAGATTTACGTCCTCAACCATGGCCCGTCCCTTCTTGGGGAAAACTTTTAAAACCCTACCACGGTTATTTTTATACTTACCGGATATAACCACCACCATGTCACCGGTACGTATCTTCTGGGCCATCACAGCACCTCCGGTGCGAGTGAAACTATCTTCATGAACCCTTTATCACGCAGCTCCCTTGCCACCGGTCCGAACACGCGGGTACCTTTGGGTTCACCAGCCTGGTTTATGAGAACCACAGCGTTGTCACCGAAACGGATATAAGAACCGTCGCGACGGCGGATCTCTTTCTTGGTACGCACTATCACGGCCTTATGAACCTCACCTTTCTTAGCCGAAGCATTAGGTATGGCCCTCTTTATGGATACAACTACCACATCTCCAACGTTGGCGGCTACCCTCCCCCCTTTCCGACCGCTACCCTTCAGCACCTTTATTATCAGAGCCTCCTTCGCTCCAGTGTTGTCGGCTACCACTACGTAGGAAAGCTCAGGAAGATTTCTCATTTTCCAACACCTCCTTTGCTATCTCCTCAAGAACCGGAGCCTTGCGCAATATCTTAACGAGCCGCCATCTTTTGAGGCGGGATAGGGGCCTGGTTTCCATCACCTCAACCAAATCTCCCACATGGCTTTCGTTATTCTCATCATGCACGTAGATTTTCTTACGCACCTTTACGTACTTTCTATACTTCGGGTGCATCTTTATGCGGTATATGGCAACGACACGGGTTTTGTTCATCTTGTCGCTGACCACCACACCGCGCAGAACCTTTCTGCTGTTTCTCTCGCTCATAGTTTTACCCCCTTCTCCCTCAGAACCGTAAGAACACGGGCTATTTCCCGTTTATAATAACGCACCAAATTCTTATCCTCCAACTGGCCGGTCACCTTTTGAAAACGGGCGTCTCGCAGTTGGGCTTTCAGGACTCTAAGGCGAGATTTGAGTTCCTCTACGTTCATAGAACGTAGATCCTTTGCCTTGGTAGGTTTCATCGGCCTACCTCCTTAGTGGAAACTATCTTGGTGCGTACCGGCAATTTGGAAGCGGCTATACGCAAAGCCTCGTAGGCATCCTCCTCCTTAGCACCGGCTATCTCAAAGAGTATGGTTCCGGGTTTTACGACGGCATACCAACCGTTGACGTCTCCCTTACCTCCACCCATACGGACCTCCGCTGGTTTTTTGGTATAGGGCCTGTGGGGGAATATACGTATCCAGAGCCTTGCTTTCTTGCCTATGGTACGCACTATGGCCACGCGAGCGGCCTCTATTTGGCGGTTGAATATCCTACCCCTATCCATGCTTTTTAGAGCATACTCACCGTATTCGATACGGTTGCCGCTCGTGGCCACTCCTTTGAGCTTGGCCCTATGCTGTTTCCTCCACTTCACACGGCGTGGCTGCATCATAGCTTCACCTCCTTTCTACCGCGGAGTATATCCCCCTTGTATATCCACACCTTCACGCCTATGGTTCCCCACTTGGTGAAGGCGGTGTCGTATCCGTAGTCTATGTTGGCGCGAAGAGTTTGGAGAGGAACGCGTCCTCTGATATACCACTCCTTCCGGGCTATCTCTGCGCCACCGATTCTCCCTTTGACTTGAACCCTTATGCCTTTGGCTCCCATACGCATGGCCGAGAATACGGCCCTCTTCATTAGACGACGATGATAGACCCTCTGTTCAAGACGTCGGGCTATGTTGTAAGCTACCAGCTGCGCATCCAACTCCGGGTGGGTTATCTCCTGATGATCTACGAATATCCGTTTTTCCGGACCTCCAAACATTCTGTTGAGAGCTTCCCTAAGGCCCTCTATGTTCTTTCCACCTTTGCCGATTATCACACCGGGACGGGCCGTGTGGATGGTAACGTGTACGTTGGAGCCGACGACTCTATTTATCTGTATGCGGGAGATTTGCGGATCGTTGGGAAGTTTGCGGTAGTACTCCGTTATAAACTTCCTTATGTGATAGTCCTCTAAAAGATTTTGAACGTACTCCTGTTTGGTTTCGGCGTACCAGTTGGATTGCCAAGGTCTAAAGTAGCCCGTCCTCAAACCTATAGGGTTGGCTTTCTGACCCATCAGTTGCCCTCCTTCCTTTTGTTTTCGGGTAGAACCACCACGGTTATATGGGAAGTTCTACGCCTGAATATTCCATTCCCTCCAAAGCGGGCGGGTTTAACGGCAGGTTTAGGTATCTTCCACATCGGGCCCCTATCCACCTTAACTATGGCGATGCGAAGGTGCGGGTAGAGAGCATCCAGATCGGATCCGGGGACGAACTTGTCACGATAAGAGGCGACAGCGGCTCGCAGAACTTTTCTCATTATACGGGCGCCTTTTTTAGGAGTAAACTGAAGGATATAGTCGGCTTCCTGTACGTTCAACCCCTTTATCAGGTCGGCTATGAGTTTCATCTTTTTGGGTGATATGCGTGCCCTCCGTAAGCTGGAATATCCACCTGCCGCCTTCCATTCCTTTTTGGTTAGTTGTCCAAAGGGTTTAGTCCTCATTTCCTACCTGCCTTCTTACCCTCTTTGTCCTTGTGCCCCCCGAAGGTGCGAGTGGGTGCGAACTCTCCCAAGCGATGGCCTACCATCTCCTGGGTTACATACACGGGTATGAACTTTTTACCGTTATGGACCAGAAAGGTCAGGCCGATGAACTCCGGGAGTATCATGGAGGCTCTGGACCAAGTTTTTATGGGGGTCTTATCCCCCGACTCCAAGGCCTTCTTAACTTTTTTGAGGAGTTTTGGATGGACGTAAGGTCCCTTCTTCAAGCTCCTACCCATAGCTTCACTCCTTTGAT
Source organism: Thermotogae bacterium (assembly GCA_013154295.1). GTDB lineage: Bacteria > Hydrothermota > Hydrothermia > LBFQ01 > LBFQ01 > JAADCS01. Next base: position 7,829 of record JAADCS010000078.1, on the reverse strand, counting down.
CCGTATCCTATCCTCCGACGCTTAACGATGAAGGAGTCGGAAGCTTTCCTCTTTTTGCGTGTTTTCACGCCACGGGCTATCTTACCCCAAGGCGTCTTCGGTATCTTACCCTTGGTGCGACCTTCTCCTCCTCCGTGGGGGTGATCCACGGGGTTCATGGCCACACCTCTCACTGCGGGTCTACGACCCAGCCATCTCCTACGTCCAGCCTTACCTAAGGATACGTTTTCGTGATCCACGTTGGAAACCTGACCTACCGTAGCATAGCACTCGTGATGGAACTTGCGAATCTCCTTAGAAGGGAGCTGCACGTAGATCCAGTTTTCGTCCTTGGACAGGATGGTGGCGTAGGTGCCAGCGGCCCTCACCAGCTGCCCCCCCTTTCCGGGTATCATCTCAAGATTGTGTATGGGAGTACCTTCGGGTATTCTCTCAAGGGGAAGGGCATTTCCTACCTTTATGGGAGCGTCGGGACCGGCAACGATCTCATCACCTACTTTGAGACCTTCGGGAGCTATTATGTAACGTTTTTCACCATCTCTATAGGAGATCAGGGCGATGAAGGCCGTCCTGTTGGGATCGTACTCTATGGATTTCACCACGCCAGGAACTCCCAGTTTATCGTGGCGAACAAAATCTACTATCCTATACTTCCTCTTGTTGCCACCTCCCCTATGGCGAACGGTTATACGGCCCAAGTTATTCCTTCCGGCTTTCTGTTTTTTAGGCTTGGTTAAGGACTTCTCCGGCTCCTCCTTCGTTACATAGGCGGAATAATCCACAACGCTCATCCAACGGCGACCGGGAGTATAAGGTTTATACTTCTTTATAGGCATATCACACCCCCAGATCTATTCTGTCACCCTTCGCGAGCGTTACCACGGCCTTCTTGTAACGGCTCGTTCTCCCGTAAACGCGACGAAAACGACGGCGTAAATCCCGGCGGGGCTTGGGTTTGTAGTTCATGGTGTTGACTTTCAAAACCTTAACACCAAATATCCTCTCTACGGCCTCTTTGATCTGCTTCTTGTTGGCTTGTGGGTGCACTACGAAGGTGTACTTATTGTACCTGTCGCGCAAGTTGAGAGCCTTTTCCGTAAGCACCGGTTTTATGAGTACGTCGTTTATATCCAGCTTCATAGCAACCTCCCTCTTAGCTTCTCTATAACACCATCTTCAACCACCACGTAATCGGCCCAGAGGACGTGATAGGTGTTGAGTTGATCGGCATGGAGAACTTCAACGTCAGGTATGTTGCGCGCAGACAGATAGAAGTTGCGGTTGTAGCCTTTGGGGACGAAGAGGACGTTTTTACCCACGAGATCGGTCGCTTTCAGGAAGTTGAAGATCTTACTGGTTTTAGGAGTTTCCATCTCGGTGTTCTCTAAGATGTATATACGCCTGTTTTGGGCTCTATCGGCCAAGGCCATCCTCAAGGCCAACCTACGGGCCTTTTTGGGCATCCTTATGTTGTACTCTTTTGGCTTAGGGCCGTGGGCTTTACCTCCACCCACGAAGATGGGAGCGTACCTATCACCATGCCTGGCCCTACCCATGTGCTTTTGGGGCCATATCTTGCGACGGGAACCTATCACCTCACCGCGGCTTTTGGCGTGGTGGGTTCCCTGTCTTTGATTGTAAAGATACGATCTCACAGCCTCCCAGAGGAGATGACCGTTGGGTTTTATCCCTAAAAAGTCTTCGGGGAGGTCCCGCTCACCCGTTTTCTCTCCAGTCAGATTAAAGACGGGCGCCCTCATTTCCCATCACCTCCGTGTTTGTAAACAGCCGGCCTTACGAACACGTAGGCACCCCTGTAGCCCGGCACCCCTCCCTTGACCAGGAGGATGTTATCATCGGGATATAAACGTACCAGCTGTAGATTCAGGATGGTCGCGGTTTCGTTGCCGTAATGGCCGGCCATCTTCTTGCCTTTCCAAACTCGTCCGGGATAAGTGTGCTGGCCTATGGAACCGGGCCTGCGATGGAATTTGGACCCGTGGGCGGCTGGGCCTCCCGAAAAGTCCCATCTCTTCATCGTTCCCGTGAATCCTCTACCCTTGGTTTTACCTTGCACATCCACCTTTTCTATCCCCTCGAAGAGAGTAACATCTAGGGAGGAACCCACAGGGAACTTCTCGAGCTCATCCGTACGAAATTCATAAAATTTGGTGGGATACCTATCTCTTTCGCCCAGCGCCCCCTTCACGAACCCCAAAACGGGTTTCTTTATCCTGTAGGCCGGTTTGAATTCGTAGCCTACGATCACGGCGTTGTAGCCGTCCTTTTCAACCGTCCTGTGGCCTACTACGACGTTTTCAGCCACCTTTAGGACGGTTACAGGTACGGGTATCCCAAAGGGTTCGTGTTCCGGTTTGACGTATACCTGCGTCATCCCTACCTTCTTGGCTAAAAGTTTGAGCATGGCTCTACTCCGTGATTATCCTTATCTTCATATCAGATCCACCTTTATATCAACGCCGGGAGGTAGGTCTATTTGGGAGATCTTCTCAATGGTTTCCGGGGTGGCGTCCCTTATCTCTATGAGGCGGGCGTGTCTCTTGAGCCAGAAGTGCTCTTGCCCGCGTTTGTCTATGTGAGGGCCACGTATGACAGCGTATAAGGAACGTTTGGTTGGAAGGGGGATGGGTCCGGCCACCTTGGCACCGGTGGCCTTAGCCGTAAAAACTATCTCCCGGGCCGTCCTATCAAGGACGGCCGGGTCAAAACTCTTGAGTTTTAAACGTAACTTTTCCATCACTCAAGGATCTCGGTGATGACTCCGGCGCCCACCGTACGGCCACCCTCACGTATGGCGAACCTCAAACCCTTCTCTATGGCTACAGGGTAGATGAGCTCCACATCAAGGGTGACGTTGTCGCCAGGTAGGGCCATCTGACGGTTAGGATCAGTAAACTGGATGGTACCGGTAACATCGGAAGTGCGGAAGAAGAACTGGGGCCTATAGCCGTTATGGAAGGGTGTGGAACGACCGCCCTCTTCCTTCTTGAGAATATAGACCTCGGCACGGAACTTTCTGTGGGCCTGTATGGAGCCAGGTTTGGCCAACACCATACCCCTTTCCACCTCGTCCTTACCTATACCACGCAGGAGGGCACCTATGTTGTCTCCGGGGATGGCCTCATCTAGAATACGACGGAACATCTCTATGGACGTGACTACCGTCTTGAGGGGCTTCTCACGGAATCCCACTATCTCCACCTCGTCACCGGGACGCAGAACTCCGCGCTCCACCCTACCGGTGACAACCGTACCACGACCGGTGATGGAGAATACGTCTTCTATAGCCATAAGGAAGGGCTTGTCTATCTCACGCTTGGGTTCGGGGATGTACTCGTCAAGTGCCTCCACCAGCTTGAGTATGGCACCGGCACCTATGGGATCATCAAAATCGGAAGGGTTCTGTAGAGCCTTTAGAGCGGACCCCTTTATAACGGGAACCTCATCGCCGGGATAACCGTACTCGTTCAGGAGATCGCGCACCTCCATCTCTACCAGCTCCAGGAGGTCAGGATCATCCACCAGATCCACTTTGTTTATGAATACCACTATAGCAGGCACGTCGACCTGACGGGCCAGCAGAACGTGCTCACGGGTCTGGGGCATCACGGAATCCACGGCGGAGACCACCAGGATAGCACCATCCATCTGCGCGGCACCGGTGATCATGTTCTTGATGTAGTCAGCATGGCCAGGACAGTCTATGTGAGCGTAGTGATACTTATCAGACTCATACTCAACGTGTGCCACATTTATAGTTAGAATCTTAGTCTCATCCTTACGGGCGATCTTGGCGTCGGCCTTGGCAACCTCGTCGTAGGATTTAAACTCGGCCATTCCCTTCTGGGCCAGAACGGCCGTTATAGCCGCGGTTAGCGTAGTTTTACCATGGTCTATGTGACCTATGGTACCCACGTTCTTGTGGGGCTTAGTCCGTTCAAACTTGGGCTTAGCCATCTCTCTTCTACCTCCTTTTTATTTGCTTCCCTATAAAAAAGCGACCTGCAATTATACGGCTGTATGCAGGCCGCATAACGCATAAACCCCTCCTGGGTTTGGTGTGTATTCTAAGGCAGGAAAGCAAAGGTGAGCAAGCTTATCGTGGTAGGAATATATCCAAAACTCCTCGCTTTACGGCTATCTCCGGTATAGCTTTAACGTATATGCGTACGTTATAGGTGGAGAATCCTCCGAACCAGGACCATCGAGCCTCCAATTTCCAGCAGTGTAGATCCCTTCCCACACTCAAGCTCTGATCCAGATAGCGACGATTTACGAGGTCGTAAGTGAAGGAATAATCCACGAACCAGTTGGGTGTAGGGCTACCCGATATACCGAACCTCAAGATACTCTGTTTTGATTGGAAGGATGGTGAGACGGAGTAGGAATAGGAGAAACCGAAAGTCCAAGGGCTCGGTTTAGGTCGGTTGGCCTCTATTATATCCTCTTCGGTCATAACAGTGTCCTTCATCACAGTGTCCAACGTCTCCGCATCTGTGGAGTCAGTGCTCCGTTTGCCTGTTAAAAGTTCGTTTATATTGAATCGCCCAAAGTTGAATATGATTTGAGCACCATTTAACGCACCTCTTCGTTGGTCGTACGATCCGGTAGCCACGATGGAGATCCGACGCATAGGCTCACTCCTAACGCTGAAGGTTATGGGTGTGAATCTACTCCACAGAGAAGAATCCTTTAGTGTATCGGAGAAGATGTAGTTAGTGGATGCACTCCACTGAAGCAGGGTCTTTACTTGATCTACCGTATCCTTTCTTATCTTTACCTCATGGGTGTTATCGAGGATGATGTTCAACCCTCTGTTTTCACCGGGGAGACCGATCACGGAGTCAGCGGTGCGTTCATAGTAGTACGAGACGGTAGGCTTTAAGATGTGACGAAATTTTTTAAATCTCCAGAAACCAAAGAGTGAAACTCCGTACAAGGTAGTTGAGAGAGGTACTCTGAAACCGTACTTTTTACCTATGAGGAAGTTCCCTACCCCGCTATCTTTGGCTATGGTGTTCAAAAAGAGAGAAGGAGAAAAGTTTAAATGAAGAAGATTGTAGGTGGTGTTCAGCACATGGGAGGAGGATGCAATGCCGGAGTATCTCCGATTTCCTGAGGAATCGGTTTCTTCCCGTCGGAGGTTGAAAGAATTGGATAGAGATATTCCATAGACGTTTAAAGGTAGAAGGTTGAAGACGATTTCGGGGAGGGTTCTTCTAACCACATTTCTTACCGGCTCATACCTGTTGTAAAGGTTGATCGAGAGTAACCCCAATTTAAGGCGGCGCCGCAATGTCAGATAGGAGACTAACTCGTTCTGTATCCATCTGTCAGGCACTTCGGCATAGTCCTGAAAATAACGGGCATCCGAGACGAAGTCAGCGTGAGCGTTCAGATCGAAACCTAAAAGAGATTGGGCATGATCTCCCTTGAGGCTCCACCTTCTAATGTTTCCCCCTTCGGCTAAGTCGTAGGCGTATGTACCTACGAATCCCCCTTTGAGGAGTTTATAAACGTTATACCTATAGTCAAGGCCGAATCTCACCCCTCTCTTTTCTATTATGTCAGCGAATACGGTGACATCCTGGAAGTTATCCAAGGCCAGGTAAAAGGATAAGTTGCGTATATACAGTCCGTCTTTGGTACTGTTACCTATGGAGGGGGGTAGGAAACCGGAGGATCTCTCCTTGCCAGCTGGCATAAACCAGAAAGGAGCGTAGAGGATCGGGAGATCTCTTATATACAGAACGAGAGGTTTGACCACCGCCAAGTCTCCCTTTAAAACTCGCATTTTGTTGGAAACGAAGCGATAATGGGGACGGGGGAGTTCGCAGGTCGTAAAGTAACCATCGGTGGTATAGATGGAGTTTTCGGAAACCTTATACACCGTATCGCCCACTATCCATCCTTTCTCCACGTACGTGCGACTTCGGCACGCCAATCCGGTTTGACGTAGAAGATTGTATTTAAGGTATCGGCCGGTTATCTTACTCTCTGGTGTTTTGAGAACGAAGTTGCCGGAGGCTTCCACCACGTGGGCAAATCGCCAGTATTTGATCGTATCTGCCCATAGTTCCGTTCCCTCGGATGTTTTGACGTAAGCGCTATCGTAAAGGAGAACCAAACCACTATCAGGAAAGTACTCCAAGAAGTTTCCCCTGAAGGTTACCTCCGCCAGGAGTAGGATCATACGCCAAATTTCAGGAAATACCTGACACCCATGTAGAGAACCGGGAAGGCTCCCTTATCTTCCTTCTCTTCCCCGTTTAGCATATCCGTCCTCTTTAGGGTGCTCTGGATTATATGGACCCCTGTGAAGACGTCAAAATCGGTCATACGGATAGCGGATTCGAAGTTTATCAGATAGCCTCCGACTTTATAACTGTCCTCCTTCTCGGAAACGCTCCAAGAAGTTTGAGCGCTATCGTATACGCCCACCCGTCTGCTGTAAGAGTACATAGAGTATATCCCCCCGCCTCCCAAGGAGACTATGAGGTACATCCCCTCGCTCAAATAGAAACTCATAATCAAGTTCAGGGACACAGGAAAATCTATAAGCTGGGTGGTTTGTTTTGCCCAAACGTAACCTACGGAGTCGGTTGCCCTCTTTTGGAAGTAGTAGTTTCCACCTACCGTTAAGCCGGCTCCGAACATGTCAGTGAAAAAGTAACGGAACCCTATCTCTCCTCCTGTACCGTAGCCTATGTAGCGCGAGTAATCTTCCAGCGGTATCCTAAGCCCTACCCCGAAGGAGAGATCCATGAATGAAACTATCCAAAGCATAGGCAGGATTTTACGGTTGGAAACCCCATCGTTGCCACAAAGCGTGCTTAGAATCTTTACAATGCGCCTGTATAAGGATCGTTACAGTGCTGGGAAGCAACTTCTTGAAAAAATAAAGGAGTTGGATCTAGCGGTTGATATCGTGGTAGCGATACCCCGTGGAGGTGTGGTAGTGGCCGAGCCTATAGCCGAGGGTTTAAAGGTGCCTTTACGCACTGTAGGTGTAAAAAAACTGGCCCCACTGGAATATCCGGAGATGGGTTTCGGAGCCATCGCTGTGGATGGAAGTGTGGTTGTTAACGAGGGATATATGAATCTGTTAGGCGTTGATAGTTATGACCTGGAGTTTATAAAAACTAAGGCTCTTGAGGAAGCTCTTCAGAAACATCGCAGGTTAGGGGGTGTTAAACCCGACGAAGTGAGGGGAAAAAACGTCTTAGTAGTGGATGATGGTTTAGCCACAGGATATACGGTACTAGCGGCGGCCGAGTGTCTCAAGAATTGGGGAGCGCGGGAATTAGTATTGGCCGTTCCTGTAGCTCCCCCTTCAGCCTGCCGATTGGTTTCTCGCCAGTACGACAGGGTAATATGCCTCGTAGTGGCTGATGAGGGATTCTTTGCCGTGGGAAACTATTATAAAGATTTTCACCAGTTGAGTGATGATGAGGTTTTGAGCGTGTTACAGAAGTTTCAGTAGCTAAATGGGTACTATAGCAAAAAGGGGGTGGGTGAAGTAGGCTCCATGGAACTCTTCGTTGTTAATGAGAAAACTCGTTGGGAGATTGAGGAGGTGCTCATACCTTTCCATGCTATTTTACTCCATAAAAGTCACCGCTAATGCCTTTTTACTTCACAAAAGTCCCCTTAAAACGCCTCCGTTGTCGTAGAAACTCCTTGACTCGGAGCGAGCGTTTGACCAGCATTGTTTTGAGAAAAATGCCAAATGTTCTAATCACCGTTCCTTTCACTTCCTACGATTACAAGCCTTCGTTGGAGAGTAAAAGCACGAACATATCTTTGGT
>JAADCS010000098.1 GCA_013154295.1 Thermotogae bacterium | reverse complement strand
GACCTGCGCATCACCTGAAAGGTCCAGAGCGTACAGGCTGTCGTAAGGACGCTCAAGAGGACAGTAGGCGAGGAAGATTCCGAGCAAACTTTTGATTTTACGGATGATGATCCTTCAAGTCGCAATCAAAACCCCTGAATGTAGAAGCATACTCAGATTGCCTCAACGGACATACCTTACGGGAGTAGAATACCCCCTATGAAAAGCAAGGCTATAGCATTCGTAGGGCAACCTCTTTCGGGAAAGACCTATACGATAGCCAACATCCTAGCCAAATTAAAGAAGATACCGAAGGCCGATACCAAATACTTGGATTATGAACCGGACGAGCAAGAAAGGGGTTCAACCACCACCCTCAAGGTGTTCTCCGTTATAGAGCCGGACACCCACGTACACTTTTTAGACACACCCGGCTTCATAGAGTTCTTCTATCAAAGCGATTTGGGTATCCGCATGGCCGACACCGCTTTCATCTTCCTGAAGGCCGGGAACGAGGTTGATGCCAGCGTTGAGCACGCCTACATGACCGCCAAGAAGTTCTCCATCCCATCCTCGTTCGTTATAACTAATTACTCCTCCGGCGACTGGCAAAAAACGCTGGAGTCTATTCGTAAACTAACGGGTGGTAAAGCCCAAATCTTCACCGAGCCCGGTAAGCCTCCTACCTTGGAGAACATGAGTGACGATCTCAAAGAGGAGGTTATATCTGTCGACGACGATCTACTGGAAAAGTTCCTGGAGGAAGGAGAGGTGAGCGACGAGGAGATAAAAAGTGTTTTAACAGAGGCTCTACGGTCGCCCGATCTCCATCCGGTTCTCTTCGTCGAATCGCCAGAGGATATGGATAACTTCTACACGTACATCAAGGAGATAGTTCCTGGATTCATCGGTGAGGAGATACCGGCGGTGGTTATATTCAAGGCCGCCTTTGATCCTTCTATGGGAGAACAGTTCTACGGGAGAGTGTTCGGTAAGATTTCCAAAGGTATGGAGTTAAAGAATAGACGAACGGGAACCGTGGAAAAACTCTCCCACATCTACGTTCCCCTCGGTAAAAACAGGGAGGAGGTAGATGAGATACTGGCAGGAGATTTCGTAGTTCTACCCAAACTTAAGGATGCTGAGGTGGGAGACATCCTGGTGGCCGGTGATGTGGACTTCAGTTACGAATTCTTGGAGGATCCTTTCAAACCCTACGTGGTTGCCATAAGCCCTAAGGGTAGAGCCTCCGAAGAGAAGATCTCCGACGCTATGCACCGTTTGAGCAGGGAGGATAAATCCTTCTCCTACGAATACAACGCTGAACTGCACCAACACCTTTTGAAAGCCCAGGGAGCTACCCACGTTAACGCCATAGTCTCCCGATTAAAAGGCAAGTTTGGGGTTGAAGTGGAGCTTACGCGTCCCCGAATTCCCTACAGGGAAACCATACGAAGAAAGGCGGAGGCGGAAGGCAAGATTAAGAAGCAAACCGGAGGGCGTGGTCAGTACGCCATAGCCAACATCCGTATAGAACCTTTACCGAGGGATAAGGACTATGAATTCATAAACTCCATATTCGGCGGTGCCATCCCTCGTGAGTACATACCATCCGTTGAGACAGGTATAAAGAAGGCCATGGCTGAAGGGGTAATAGCCGGATACCCGGTGGTCAACGTGAAGGTTGAGCTCTATGACGGTAAGCATCACCCGGTTGACTCCTCAAACTTCGCTTTTGAAATGGCGGGAAAGTTAGCCTTCAAAAACGCAGCAGAGAAAGCCGACCCCTACATCTTGGAGCCGTTCTACGAGGTAGAGATTCTTGTTCCCGAAGAGAATTTAGGGGATGTTATGGGAGAAATAAACTCTAGAAGGGGAAGGGTCATGGGCTTTGAACCCGCTGGTAGAAAAGGTTACCAAAGGATAAAGGCGCTCATACCTTTGGAAAACGTATACGACTTGATAGTGCCCCTACGTTCCATAACCAAAGGTCGCACCGAACTAACCTACCGCTTCTCCCACTACGAGGAAGCACCCCGAAACGTCCAGGAAAAGGTGATAGCAGAATACCAACAGGCCCAAAATCAATAAGCGGCGTCTTGTCCGCCTTTAGTTTCACACTGGTTAAGGAAAGGGAAAGAAGTTTTGGTAAATTGCATTAATACCCTCCGCCCAACCTACACTTGCCGCACAATGCATTCCTTCCGAACTTGCCTACTTTCCGTTCGTTTCTACTTCTATACTTAACAGGGGTAGAATACAAACATGCGCAAACTCTGGGCACCCTGGCGGGCCGAATTTATTTTACACGTCAAAAAGGATGAATGTATATTCTGTGCTGCACCAAATAGGACGGATGAGGAGGCCTATATCCTATACCGTGGTGAGCACAACTTCATAATCTTGAACATATTCCCCTACAACTCCGGTCATCTGATGATAGCCCCCTACTCCCACAAACCCTCACCTGAGTATTTAACATCGGAAGAATATAACGAGATGTTCGAACTGCTTCAATGGAGTTTGAGAAACCTCCGTTCAGCTCTGAGACCCGATGGCTTCAACATAGGTTTTAACGTGGGTAGGGTGGCCGGCGCTGGATATGAGGGACACTTGCATATGCATGTGGTCCCCAGATGGAACGGAGATACCAACTTCATGCCCGTTCTAGCTGAAACTAAAGTCATATCCGTGGGGATGGAGAAGACGTACCAGTTACTAAAACCTCTATTTACCTCCAAGGATTGACCCCCTTAAAATCTAAGTATCTTAGATGGCACAGAAGAGACCCGAAAGTAAAGAAGATTTACTCCTAAGTTTGCAGAGACTTTTGGCAACTAAAGGAGATGTAAAAAGCGTCCTCAACGACCTCCTGGGCGAGATCGGAGGCTTAAAGGCGGAACTTTACAACCATCTACATGCTCTTGAAAACCGTATAGACTCAACTGCATCCTCCGTTGAGGCTCTTTTAAGAAGGATTGAGAGTTTAGAAGGTCAGTTAGCTGAACTATCACGCCTTCTTCACAGGGAGACGAACCTTCTCAACGATCTTAGAGACCGGATAAAACGGTTAGATATGGCCGTACTATTGGTGGTGATCCTCAACATATTCCTTGGCATCCTGTCCGTGATCCTGCTTCTAAAAGTCGTGTGGGGAGGATAGGCCCAGCACAGGGCATGGTTTTCGTAACCTCTCCACTTCTTTTCTTATACGGTTCAGTTTGAGTAGCTCATACTCGTACTTAAACCGGTAAAGTTCGTATATGTTCAACCGACCCATTTTATACATCTTTAATGCCTCCTCATATATTCGGCGGGCTTCCTCAACCTCATCTTCTTCTCCGCCGAACTCACTTCCTCCCTCCTCTCGTTCGCCACTTTTGAAGAGGAGTTTAACCTCCAAATCCCTAACCTTCGATCGTAATCTACCTGTCTCATCGAACTGGACGGTTATACGTATCCCATAGACGCTTCCGAACCCTAACGTATCCACCATTCCCGTGGGCTTTCCCCTCCACACCTCCGCGAAGAAAAGTGCGCGTGGTGCCCACCACAACGATTCGGCCCGTCGCCTCCAGAGAGCTGCGCGCCAAAGATAGGTGGAATCGTAAGATTTGCATCTCAAACGGTCGTTTCCGACCGAAACGTTCTCTATCTTCAAACCGCTAAGTATCTCTAAAGTGTCTCTTACCTCCTCAAGCTCCCCCTCCAACTCCTTTCTTAGGGCTTTTAACTTAAGTATCTTCATCCTTACCTCAAGATAACGGCTTTCGGGTATACGTCCTAGCCTTTTTAGGGTATCGGCCGACGAAATTAGGCGGTTGGACTCCTCTAATAGGGTGTCAGTCACAGTGAGAGCTCGGCTCAATAGGACATACATCCTGATGAGTTTTCTAAAGTTTATGATAGTGTTTTCCCACGCGGTCTGGAGGGTATTTAGGGCATGCCTCTTAGCCATTTCCGAGGCAACGTTACCGGCCAAAACTTGTAAATCGAGGGGATTCCATACTATGCCCAAACCTAACCTTTGAACGTTCGGCAAACCTATCTCTATCTCTCTTTCTTCAAGGCGTAGATGGATGGTATCCACATACTGATAACGGAAAGTGGTTACGGGAAGCAGGTGGTATTCGTCCCAAAAAACGTAGGGACGAGGTAAAAGATAACCTCTAGTAACGTTATACCGGGCTACTTCATAGTCTCGGTAGAGGTCATATCTTTCTACGAACCTACGTTTAAAGGCTTCAACGAGGGAATCTTCGCTTATTGCCAGGAACAGAAGCACGTTCAATTCTAAATCCGGAGCACCGATATGAAGAATGTTCCGGAAAATTTCGAAAAGCAAATCTCCCACACTTTATTCCGAATCGGCAGTATAATCCTTCCTTATGATAGGGATTATTTTGATAGTTGGACAGAGCTGCCCGCCGAATGCTTGGTGCGGTTTTAAAAGGGATAATTCGGGGAACGGCCGTTCTATGGCTACGGCCGTATTTGCTGGCTCCTCATCCTTAACCCTCCTCTGGCAAACGCCCCTTTCGGCCGCTACTGGCATTTACTCCGGCCCAGCCGTTATAGACGTAACCGGCGACGGCACCCCTGATATAATCGTAGGTGATAACAATGGCAATCTGAAGTGCTTTAACGGTCCAGACGGTACAATTCACTGGAATGTGAGTGCAAGTAGCGCCATATATTCCACACCGGCGGTAGGTGAGTTGGATGGGGATCCAGCCACCAAGGAGATCGTTTTTACATACGGTGGAGTAGTAAAGGCGGTTAGAGGATCGGATGGAAGTACCATCTGGACGGCCACCTGTGGTGGTTCCACCTATAACGGCTCCCCCCGTATAGTGGATTTGAACGGTGACGGTCAGAACGATGTAGTCGTATCCACATCCTACAATATATGCGCCTTTAACGGAAGCGATGGTTCCACCCTTTGGACCTCAAGCTCCGGTCGGGGTAGGAGTACGGTGCCAGCCATCGGTGATATAAACCATGACGGTTTCCCGGATGTTATAGCCTATTCGGACCAGACGAACGACGTAGTGGCTCTAAGCGGCCCCAGCGGCTCAGTTATTTGGACCTACCATCTATCCGGATATTACCCAAGTTCACCGGTAGTTGAGGATATAGACGGCGACGGTCACTATGACATAATCGCCAGCAATGAGGATCGAATGGTTAGACTGAGTGAGGATGGAAGCTTGGTCTGGACCTCCTACTTAGGTATGAACTTCTCCGGTGATGCTCACGAATCCCCAGTGGTTGGATGGGACATAGACGGCGACGGCATAAAGGACATCTTCCAGAGTGCCTATTCCGGTAGTTCCTCCAAACTGAAGGCTATAAGTGGAGCAACGGGTAGCATAATCTGGTCCAACAGCTCTTTGGTGGAGACACACGGAAGCGCTCCCATAACCGTAGGTGAATTTGAAAGTACCAACCCAGGATATGAGATCCTCTATAACGATCACTCTGGTCGCCTTAACGTTATAGATGCTCAAAGTGGTACCGTATTGTGGTATCACACTTACGGAAGCGGTCCCTTTGGATCGGGATATTCGGTTCTGGCCGACGTCGATGGAGACACCTGTATAGACTTCATACTTCGTGGTGAATCTGATTCTCCCAAGCTGGCAGTTTACACCTCCAGTTCGTATGGAACCTGTCGCATTTCTTACGACGATCCCACTGCGGTGGCCGAGCTTCCTAACGATGAAACGGTATTCTCTCTTAGAGGGCACACGCTTATCTTGAGGGGTAAAAGTACGCCCTTTATGATCCTCTCCGCCGACGGCCGAACCGTAGCCGAGGGCATCGTAGATGGGCAGAAAAGCGTACATCTGAAGGCCGGTACCTACCTGTTGAGATTAGGAGGAAACACCACGAAGATAACTGTAAGGTAACATCCGTTTCGTCCTTCGGGTTTAGAATAGCCCACTATGGCGCTCTATGAGAGGTATCGCAAAGAGATACGATCTAAGTTGGCGAAGGAGCTGAACTTGAACATAATGGAGGTGCCTCGCATTGAAAAGGTGGTAGTGCATGTAGGTTGGGGCAGGGAGGCTTTAGAGGATCCGAAGTCGCTTGAAGTGGTCGCACAGGACCTGGCCATGATAACCGGTCAAAAACCTATGGTAACCAAAGCGAGAAAACACGTAGCCCAATTCAAACTTCGTAAAGGCACCCCTATAGGCCTAAAGGTTACCTTGAGAGGTAAGAGGGCTTACGACTTCCTTGAGAGGCTCATAAACTTTGCCCTCCCACGTGTGAGGGACTTTAGGGGTCTGCCCAAAGATAAGTTTGACGGTAGAGGGAGCTACAACTTCGGCCTGGATGAACATACGGCTTTTCCGGAGATAGACATAGATAAAGTCCAGCGGGTTTTCGGCATGGACATAAACATAGTCACTTCCGCCGACAACGACGAATTAGCCTTCCGTCTCCTGCAAGCCCTGGGTTTTCCCTTTGAAAGGGATTGACCGCCGTAGAATGTGCCATCATGAGGTGGTTACTCTTAACGGTTGGGTTGTTTTTGGTTGTGGGGTGTGCAACTTCAACTAAGGTGGAAAAGAGGGTGGAAACCGTGAAGATAAACGTTCAGCCCCTCCTCAAAAAGGAAAAAACTCTATCCAACGGCCTTCATATCATAGCTGTCCAGAAGAAAAAACTTCCTATATTCCACATGCAACTGACTATAAGAACGGGATCATTTTTGGATCCAAAAGGTAAGGAAGGTACGGCAAATTTGGTTGGGGTAATGATTGACGAAGGAACCAAAAATCGAACCTCCGAACAGATAGCTTCCGAGATAGAAGACATAGGTGGATATTTCAGCGTCAGCGTGGGTAAAACCCACAGCGAGGTGTCTCTTAGATGCTTAGCGGACGATATTGATAGAATGCTGGATATAGCCTCTGACGTGATCATGAACCCCACCTTTCCGGAAAAGGAATTCCAAAGGGAGAGGCGACGCCAAAGATCTTCCATACAGAACAATCTGAGCAACCCAAACTACGTGGCCCGTGTACGTCTCTATGAACTTTTGTATGAAGGTACCCGTCTCTCCCATCCCTCCGAGGGCTACGTTTTCAGCGTAGATAGTATAACTCGCGAGGACTTGATCAAATTTCACAACACCTACTGGAGACCCAACCTGGCCTACGTAGTAGTGGTCTCATCCTTGGATCCCGGTGAGGCTATAGCCAAAGTGGAGAAATACCTATCCCGGTGGGAAAGGAAGGAGGTACAACTCCCCGACATCCCCAACTTTAAGAGGGAACGCAAGGTGATAGTTGAACATATGCCCGGTTTAAACCAGGCCTACGTACGTTTAGCCGCCTTCGTAGATATTCAGAGGAACTCTCCCGACTGGAACGCCCTAAGAGTTGCCAACTACATACTTGGAGGTTCCGGATTTTCCAGCAGGATACTCAAAAAGATACGGGTTGAAAAGGGTTACGCGTACTCCGCTTATTCCTACATAATACCCAACATACCTTGGAAACATCAAAGGCTTCCCTCTGTCTTCATAGGAGGCCTTGAAACGCGCATAGAAACGGCCGAAGATGCCGTTTTAACCCTCCTGGATCTCATAAAAGAAGCCAAAGAGAAGGGTTTCACCGAGGAGGAGTTAGAGGCTGCTAAGAGCTTCTATAACGGTTACATAGCCAGGACATCTGAAACTTACTCCCAGGTGGCCAGTCTTCTCTCAACCCAGTACGAATACGGCCTTCCAGACATGTTCTGGATAAAGGACGTGGAAGAGATCTCCCGTCTGACTTTGCAAAAGGTAAACGCCGCTGCCAGGAAATACCTGAACACCGAGGATTACATCCTGCTTATACTGACCGATACCACCCACTTCAAACCCAAGTCGCTAAAGTAGAGCGACGGTAAAATTCCTTCTATGCACCTGTACAATACTCTAAGCGGTAAGAAGGAAAAGTTCGCGCCTCTAAGGGGAGATACCGTTCGTGCTTACGTTTGCGGTATGACCGTTCAAGACAGCCCCCACGTGGGACATATGAGGGTCTTCACCGTCTTTGATGCTATGTTCCGATTTTTCAAAGTTTTGGGCTGGGAGGTTAGAGCCGTCCAGAACTTTACAGACATAGATGACAAGATAATAATCAAAGCCCAAGAAGAAGGTGTAGACTGGCGATTTTTAGCCGACAGGTACGAACAGGAGTATAGGGAAGTCGCCCGAAGAATGAACTTCCTCCCCATGATGCATCCAAGGGCCACTCAACACATCCAGGAAATAGTGGAAATGATACAGGCCATAGTTGAGAGAGGGTACGCTTACGAGAGCGGCGGCAACGTATGGTTTTCGGTTCGCAAGTTCGCCGAAGACTACGGCTATGGTAAGCTCGCCAAGATGTCCTTAGACGATATGTTAGCTGGAGCGAGGATTGAACCTGATCCCACCAAGAAGGACCCTCTGGATTTTGCACTTTGGAAAGCCCACAAGGAAGGTGAACCCTACTGGCATAGCCCCTGGGGTAAAGGACGACCCGGATGGCATATAGAATGCTCTGCCATGTCAGTCAAACATTTGGGTTTACCTTTGGATATACACGGAGGTGGCAGAGATCTTATATTCCCTCACCATGAAGATGAGATAGCCCAAACTGAAGCCGCCACGGGCCAACCTTTCGCCAGGTTTTGGATTCACGTGGGGCTTTTGACCTTACGGGGTGAAAAGATGTCCAAATCCCTTAAAAACTATTTCGTAGCCAGAGAAGTTCTAAGCGAGTATTCACCCGACACCTTACGCCATCTACTCCTCTCGGCCCATTACAGAAGCGATCTTGAATTCTATCCGGAGAAACTCCAAGAGCATGCCAAAGCGGTTACCCGTCTAAAGGAAAGTTTTGAGGATCTGGACGAAGGGAAGGAGGACCCCCAACTTTTAAACGAATTGCATGCAGCGCTGAAGGATGACTTCAACACACCGGAAGCTTTCGGTATAGCCTTCGCATCTTTAGATAAAGCCACACCTAAAAAGCTTCGTGCTCTAAAACGGTTCTTTTACGATCTCGGCTTCATCCTCGCAGATGAGGAAAAGGATGATACCTTGCAAAGGCTAGTGAAGTTGCGAGAGGAGGCCCGAGCTGCCAAAAATTACACCTTGGCTGATAACATACGGGATGTTCTAAAAGCTGTGGGCATAGAGCTAATGGATCTACCTGGAGGCACCAAGATAAGACGGATCCGTTAAAAGAGGCGACCGGGAGCTATCTCCTCATCGAGCCATGGAAAGCGGTGGCCGTACTCCCGTACGAACCTCGGATAGAGTATCCCACCCAGCATGTTCTTTATGAATCGCTTCACATCCTCCTCATCGGCTCTGCCGCTGTAGATGTCATCTATGATCTCGGCTATCTGATAGGCCCCCGGCGGCAGCGAGGCTGCATCGTACCCAGCTTTGGTGTAGTCGTTAAACTCCCACATGACCAGATACAGTGCCAGGAGTATGGCCTCGATCCACTTCTTTCGTCTGTTCTCCATCCCCATTCTCCCTATTTTAGGACCCGCTTGAGATACCTTCCGGTATAGGACTCCGGAACCTTTGCTATCTCTTCAGGAGGGCCTTCGGCTACAAGGTAACCTCCTTCCTCTCCTCCCTCCGGTCCCAAGTCTATGACCCAGTCGGCGTTCTTTATAACATCCAGGTTGTGTTCTATTACCAAGACCGTGTTACCGTTGTCGGCAAACCTGTGCAGGACTTCAACCAACTTCCTGACGTCATCAAAATGCAGGCCCGTAGTAGGCTCATCCAAAATGTAAAGGGTCCTCCCCGTAGGTATCTTTGAAAGCTCTTTAGCCAACTTTATGCGTTGAGCCTCACCACCCGACAGTGTAGTGGAAGGTTGGCCTAATTTTATGTAGCCTAACCCCACATCCACCATCACCTGTAGCTTACGTCTTATGGTGGGTACATCCTCAAAGAACTCGTAAGCTTCATCTACCGTCATATCCAAGACGTCGGCTATGGATTTACCTTTGTATTTTATCTCCAAGGTTTCAGCATTATACCTCTTACCCCTACACACCTCGCAGGGTACGAATATATCCGGGAGAAAGTGCATCTCTATCCTCACGTACCCTTCGCCTTCACAGGCCTCACATCTCCCCCCCCTCAAGTTAAAGGAGAAGCGGGAAGGCTTATAGCCACGGGCTTTTGCTTCCGGCAGTTTAGCGAAGAAATCTCTTATGTAGGTGAAGACGCCCGTGTAGGTAGCGGGGTTACTGCGCGGCGTACGTCCTATGGGGGATTGATCCACATCTATAACCCGATCTATGTACTCCATACCCAGGATGGTTTCATGTTCCCCAGGATCCATCCTGGACCGGTAGAGCTTCCTCGCCAAAGCTCGATAGAGTATATCCATAACCAGCGTGCTTTTGCCCGATCCCGAAACCCCCGTTACAACCACGAATAGTCCCAGAGGTATCCGAACGGTTATGTTCTTAAGGTTGTTCTCCTTAGCTCCGACTATTTTGATCCACTCATCTCCCGGCTGTCGTCTCTTAACAGGTACAGGGATCTTTTTCCTACCGGACAGGTAGGCACCGGTTAGCGATCTCTCCGATTTTAAGACGTCCTCCAGATTACCCTGGGCAACTACCTCACCACCATACACACCAGCTCCCGGCCCCAGATCTACTATGTAGTCGGCATTCCTTATGGTGTCTTCATCGTGTTCCACCACTATCACCGTGTTGCCCAGATCCCTTAGATGCTTGAGGGTATTTATCAGACGAGTGTTATCTCGTGGGTGTAAGCCGATGGTGGGCTCATCCAAAACGTATATTACTCCCGAAAGGCCCGAACCTATCTGGGTGGCCAGTCTGACTCTCTGTTCCTCACCTCCAGAGAGGGTATCCGATCTTCTTTCAAGCGTCAGGTAACCCAAGCCTACATCGTCCAAAAACTTTAAACGCTTAACAATCTCATTCACGATTTTCTCACCTATTACAGCCTTTTTCCCGGACAGCCTCACGTTTTTAAAGAAATTTAGAGCATCTTTCACGCTCATTTGTACCACATCCCAGATGTTTCTATCGGCTACGTAGACCGAGAGGGCCTCCCGGCGTAATCTTGAACCTCCACAGGCAGGGCAAGTAGAATAGATCATATATCTACCTATATCCGATCTGACCCACTCCGAGTCAGTACTTTTATACTTTCGCCACAGTTGAGGGATTATACCATCCCAATCGCGATACAGAGGTCTAAAATCCTGATCGTCCAGTGATTCGGGAGGTTCCTCAACCCCCCATAGGACCACGTTCTTGAAGGGCTCAGGCAGAAGTCTCCATGGATCGTGTATGGAAGCCCCATATTTACGGGCTATCCTTTGGAGAACTCTGGCGGTTATGGGATGGGGTTCGGATAGAGGTTTTATGGCTCCCTCCATGATGGAAAGGTCCGGGTTGGCTATGAGTTTACCAGGGTCGAAATCCATCTTCACACCTAATCCCGTACACACGGGACAGGCTCCGTAAGGGCTGTTGAACGAAAATAACCTCGGCTCGAGTTCTGGCATTGAAAACCCACATTTGGGACAGGCTAAGCTCTCACTGAAGATCTCCTCCTCATCGCGATCGGTAAGGATCTTGACCACACCCTCTGTCTCCTTTAAAGCAAGCTCCACCGACTGATGAATACGGCTCCTATCCTCCTCCCGTACCATAAGGCGATCTATAACCACTTCCACGTCATGCCGCTTGTTCTTGTCCAGGGTGGGAAGATCGTCCAAACTGTACATTATACCATCTATTTTCACCCTAACGTAACCCTTTTTGGCCAACTTTTTAAAAAGCTCCTTAAACTCACCCTTGCGCCCCCTGATCACCGGCGCCAATATCTGAACACGTCGGTAGGAGTATTTTTTCAAAAGTACATCTACTATCTCATCAACACTCCACTTTTGAAGAGGGGTTCCATCGTTGGGGCAATGGGGATCACCTACGCGAGCAAAGAGAAGGCGCAAATAGTCGTAGATCTCGGTGGATGTGGCAACGGTTGAACGTGGATTTCTCATTATCTTGCGCTGTTCTATGGCTATACCAGGCGAAAGACCCTCTATCTCCTCAACGTCAGGCTTCTCCATAACGCCTAAGAACTGCCGGGCGTAGGGGGATAGGCTCTCCACATATCTCCTCTGGGCCTCGGCGTATATGACGTCAAAGGCTAAAGAGGATTTACCCGATCCCGATACGCCCGTTATCACCACGAAACTATCTTTGGGTATGGAGACGGTTATGTTCTTCAGATTATGCTGCTTGGCTCCTTTTACTACCAACTTGCGCATGGAAGCGTGTATTATACCGCTAAAACGTTTGTAGATGCTCATACTCGTTAGGCGATACTAAGTTTTTTGCCTGACCGGTTTGAAGGAAATAACGCACGTTTTCGGCCGCTTTACGGAGAGCTTTCAGAAACATTCCCGAAACTATGTTGGAGTTATGGGGTGATCCTAAAAAGTTTTCCAGTTCAAAGAAGGGATAATCCAAGGAAAACTCACCGCCGGAAAAAGGCTCCCTCCACCAAACATCAAATCCTGCCTGAAACTGTGGGTTCTCCCGGAGATGTTCGTATAGGTCCTTCTGGTTAACTATATGGGCGCGGGCCACGTTTATGAGTATGGCGTCTTGTTTCATCATACGAAGTTCTCGGCGGGTTATAAGGTTGCGGGTACGCTTGGTCAAGGGTAAGGACAGAACCAGAACGTCCGATTCCTTCAAAACGTTAGGCAGGTCCTCCAGTGTCCCGATGAACTCCACTTCTTCGTCGGTTTCTCCGCTGCGGTTTATGGCCAAGACCTTCATATCAAAGCAACGGAAAGCTCTGGCTACGGCCTTACCGATACCTCCGAATCCCACTATTCCCAAGTTCTTGCCCCGTATCTCCTTGTTGAGGGTATGGCGGTCGTATATACCATGGGCCAGTTTTAAATGGTTGGGCAAAAGCCTTTTGGCTAGAGCAAGAACCATGCCTACGACGTGTTCAGCCATCGGCTCCGCATAGGCCCCGGAGTTACTGGCGACTTTCAGCCCCTTCGGAAGTAGATGGAAAGGTACGTGGTCAACTCCCGCCCAAACTATCTGCATGAGCTCTATACCCTTCAGAAGGTTTAAATCTTCTACTTCTCTATCGGGATAAGCTGATATAACGACCTTTGCCTTTAGAAAAGCTTCATGCCAGGTTTCCTTGGGTAATCTCTGAAGATACACCAACTCTGCTACGTTCGATAGGACCTCCTCCAGTATCTTCTGTTGATCCCGACTCACCTGAAAGGTCACTACCACTCGCATACCCTAATTTTACAGGCGTGCACGGATAGGGCATTCACCACTATAATACCTTCCGAAATTATGATGGAGGGGGAGAAGGGTTTATTTTACCAGAAAAACGGCCAGAAGGGGTTTAAAAACTTTTTATTACCGCCTTATAATATTCACGCCATGAAGATAACGCGCCAGCGCGAGGTGATTTTTGAGATCTTAAAGAGAAACAGAAACCACCCGACGGCCTTGGAGATTTTCAACCAGGCCAAGAAGGTTCTACCCGACATCAGCCTTTCTACGGTATATCGCACTCTCAAAGATATGGTACTCCACGGTGAGGTTTTGGAGATAAAGTTTGAGGGGGAGAGCAAAGCGAGGTACGATCTGAACCGTGGGGACGACCATGCCCACTTTAAGTGTCGTATGTGCGGTAGAGTTTTTGACATCTCCCTTATGCTTCCCATGGATCTGGTGGGCTTCAAGGTGGAACGGGTGGATGTGTATATCTATGGGTTGTGTCCCGACTGTTCCCAAAAGGAGGTTACCGCATGAAGAAAGGCATACATCCACGGTACTACGATGAGGCCGTTATAAGATGCGTATGCGGGAACGTTATAGTCACCGGTTCCACAAAGAAGGAGATACAGGTGGAGATATGTTCCGCGTGCCATCCCTTCTACACCGGCAAACTGAAGGCGGTCGTAGATACGGGAGGAAGGGTCAGAAGGTTCAAGGAGAAGTATGGTCTTAAGTAGCATACTTCTAGCACAGGCGGGCGGTTGGGTGTTTATAGATCCCCGTTCGCAAGGGCAAACATTGGGTAACAGGATGGGTTGGAGAATTCAGGTAGGAGCCTTCATCCACAGATCCAACGCAGAACGTTTGGCCGCCCGCCTTCACAAACAGCTGGATCAGCCCATATATATAGTCGTTGAACCGCCGTGGCACAAGGTTTTGGTTGGAGATTTTATCAAGAGAGAGGATGCAGAGGAGTACCTTAACGTCCTCAAATCCTTAGGCTACGCGGATGCATTTGTGAAGGAAAGCCCAGTAAACGCCCAGAACGACGATAGCTTACAAGGGGGAACACCGGGCAACTGAAATTCCAAAGAAGGAGGAAGCTATGACAAAAGTGGGAATTTTTGCAGATGTGGAGAATATTGTAGCAACCTTCCAAAATCTGAACTGGGAGGTTAGATTTGATGAGATATTGCGCTTTTTAAGGGATCATCTTGAAGAGGAAGGTAAAGTCCTTTGGAAGGCTGTGGCCTTCGTACCTCTCAAGAAAGGGGATCGTCGCAGGGAAGGTCTCATAGGAGCGCTCTCCTTTCAAGGGTGGCGTGTTATAACCAAGATGGCCCGTAGGCAGCCGAGCGGTGTAATAAAGGCCAATATGGATATGGAGATGGCCATAGAACTTCTCCAGACTTCCAGTTACTTAGATGAAGTTATACTTATAACCGGAGATGGCGATTTCGTCCCGCTTGTTGATCTTCTGAGCAAGAAAGGAAAAAGGGTGTGGGTTATAGGTACGAGGAAAGGTTCGGTCGCCATAGAGCTCATAAGAGTGAGCGATCGCTACACCAACATAACCGACATCATGGACATCAAAGGCCCAGATGGGGAACCCAAGTACAGAGTTTTGAAATACCATCCAAGGACCTACAGAGAGGAGATGCTGGAGGACAGAGAGAGCTATGAGGAGTTTTCGGGGACGCCGGACTTCTCACAGGAGGATTTCGAGGAGGGTGAGGAGGCTTTTTGAGATAGAGATACCTAAGGAACGTATAGCGCTCTACCCGCGAGAAAAGGGTAAATCCAAGCTTTTGGTTATAAGGCGCAGGCCTTTTGTGTTGGAGCATAGGATATTTTCGGATCTACCGGAGATTCTAAAAAGAGGCGGAGAACCTTTCTTGGTAGTAATGAACGACACCAAGGTTCTGAAGGCCCTCCTTCCCATGGTAAAGCCTTCAGGTCGGAAAGTGAATGTCTTGTTCGTTGAGAAAACTCCAGGAGGTTTCAAGGGTATGGCCAAGGGAAGGATGAAGGTCGGTTGGATCCTCAAAACGCCAAAGGGTAGAGTCGCCAGAGTGTTGGGAAGGGATGAAAAGGGTCTGGTACTGTTTGAAATGGAGAACGTTTTAGATGCGTTAGAGGATGAGGGTCTCATGCCCCTTCCTCCTTACATAGGGAGAGAGCCGATTCCTGAAGACGAGAGTTTCTATCAGACCGTATACGCCCGCAATCCTGGTTCCATAGCGGCTCCAACGGCTGGTTTGCACTTTACCCCAGAGATCATAGGGAAACTAAAGAAGATGGGTATAGAAGTGGTCTATCTGACCCTTCATGTGGGAATAGGAACATTCAGACCGGTCAAGGATCCGAGTACCCACCGTATGGAAAACGAGTACTATAGCATCTCTCCCGATGTGGCCCAGAAAATAGAGGAACACCGGCGATCCGGAGGTAAAGTTTTGGCGGTTGGCACGACCACGACGAGAGCGTTGGAAAGTTGGGCCCTAACCGGTTCTATAGAAGGGAACACGGACCTATTCATAAAGCCCCCCTATGAGTTCAAAATAGTAGATGCTCTTTTAACGAATTTTCACCTTCCAGATGGCACACCTATACTTCTCACCGCGGCTTTCGCTGGGGAGGAAATTCTCCTAAAAGCTTATGAAGAAGCTCTAAGGAGGGATTATCTGTTTTTTTCCTACGGTGATGCTACGTTGATACTATGAAGAGACTCTTAACCTTTTTACTTTTGCTCTCCTGCTCAGCTCCTGGGCCGGAAGTTAGAGTGATCTACCGCCGAGGAGAGCCACTCCATATCTTGTTGGATAGGATGCGTGATAGCGGTGTGGTTTCCAACATCACGTTTCTACGATTTCTGATACGGATGGGGGGAATTGAAAGGCACATAAGACCAGGTGTATATGTATTTAAAAAGGGGGAAGGGGTTTTCGCTGCCTACTCGCACCTTAGGGATGGTCCCGAAGTTTCTTACTTTAAGCTTACCATAAAAGAGGGCGAAAGGTTGAGGGATTTTCTTCCCCGCCTTGCAAAATACGGGTACGATACCCTTCGCCTTCTATCCTTGGCCCAAGATACGCTCTTTATAGGGTACTTAAGCAGGAAGTTTCCCTTTTTAAAGGGTAAAATAACGCTTGAAGGTTTTTTGTATCCGGAGACTTACTTTGTGGATTATGGAGCTTCACATGAAGAGATCTTCCTGCCGCCTCTCCTTAGGTTTGCCAAGGTTTGGGATTCTCTGAACGTTGAAAAACGTGCCTCGGACGTGGGACTTTCACCCTACGAGGTTCTAATACTCGCTTCTATAGTGGAGAAAGAGGCTGTGTTGGATGAAGAAAAACCTATAATAGCCTCCGTCTTTTTGAATCGTTTAAAGAGAGGTATACCCTTGGCTGCCGACCCTACCGTAAAGTACGTACTTAAGGATCCTCCCACCCTGCTCTCCTCCAGACACATCCGTATAAATTCTCCTTACAACACTTACAGATTTAAGGGGCTGCCTCCTACTCCCATATGTTCCCCTTCGGATCGCAGTATAGAGGCGGTTCTCGATCCGGCTAACACCGACTATCTATACTTCGCATCGGCTGACGGAAAACGCCACAGATTTGCTCATACCTACCGTCAGCATCTGAGAAACGTTCGTAGAATGAACCTCAAATGAAGGCAGAGGTAATATTCGTTCCCGGTCTTTTAGGTGATAGGTGGTCTTTTCAAAGTGTTAGGGAACTCCTCAAGGATGCGGCTACGGAGTCGGTGGATTACCCACCCTATCCCTTTTCACTGGAAGGGTTTGCCGATCTTTTAGCCGAAAAGCTGAAACCGGGCGGTTACTTGGTAGGTACGTCTATGGGTGGTTACGTGGTCCTACTGGCGGCAGTGCGTAATCCCTCTAAGGTGGGCGGTGTAGTTCTAATTAACACGTTCGCATCCCCCAGGCGAATGTTAGGCTGGAGAAGGTTCATCATAAAGGCCATTCGGAAGGTTCCCAAGGGAGAATGGCTGAAGGGAATAATCAGAAGGAGTATAACAGACGCCCACTTTGGATACGATGATAGGGCTAAGGCGTACGTGTTAGGGGTCCTGGAAAGATTAACGCCCGATGCCCTTTACAGTCGCCTTTTAGCCCTAGCAGAGGCACCGGAAGTGAAAAGCTTCCCTAAAAGTGTGTATGGAGCTGTTATATACTCCGAGGACGATCCAACGGTTCCCAAAGAGGAGAGAGTACGACTTCTGAACCTGGTAGAACCCAAAAGGGTGGTAGCATGTTCATACGGTGGCCACTTTCCCTATCTTGTAAATCCAAAAGGTTTTGCCACCCTTTTGAGGGAGCTTATAAATGGCACATCACCACCATTTTCCCCCTTATAATATCCTTCTCTGGTGGGGCGGTAGCTCAGATGGGAGAGCGCCTGAATGGCATTCAGGAGGTCGGGGGTTCGAGTCCCCTCCGCTCCACTTAGAAGGGGGTAGTTGGTGAGGGTCACGATATTAAGGTTTTAAAAGGATCGCTCGGTGGTTTCACTTGGAGGCTGTTCGGCCGCAGAGTGAAACTGGTTTGATGTCAGTTTAGGTTCTACCACTTTTAAATGCATCAAATCGGGGTAGTGGTGATGACTGGAGGGAAGAAAACATATTTCGCCGACGAGATGAGAGTGGGGTTGATAGTCAAGCACAAGAGGGTATGGGCTTTGGAAGGAGA
>JAADCS010000025.1 GCA_013154295.1 Thermotogae bacterium | reverse complement strand
TGAGTATCAGGGCGTGGGGTCGAGCGGAGCGAAGACCCCACTCACTTACCCGCCAGCCTCGTAAGGCTGTGGGTGGGAAGATGGATCGTGTTGGTGATGTAGAGAGGATGATCGAGAGCGTGGTGAGGAGCAGGTGTGTGCACGGAGTTATTCTACACGGACCACCGGGGCAGGGGAAGACAACAATTGCACGTAAGTTTGCTGATGTGGAGATAAAGGGTGCACGGCTAACACCCTTTGTTCTGTTCGAGAAGCTGTGGGAAAACAGGGAAAAGGTGGTGTTGATCGATGATTATCAGGAGTGGAACAGGGACGCTATAGCCATACTTATGCAGGCGCTGGATGACAAGGACGAACGGTGGGTGGAGTGGAACACAACATATGCGGAGCGCAGGCTAGGGTTTACACGGTTCAGGTTCGAGGGAAAGATCGTTATAACCACCAATGTGATGCCAACGGGAACGCTTGCAGAGGCTTTGCTGGACAGGGTGATGGTTATACACTACGACATAACGGAGAAGATACTGGAGAAGTTCCCGGAGGAGATCAGGGAAAAGGTGAGGGCAGCGGGAATGGTGTCGTGGAGGGCACTAAAGGAGTATGAAGAAGACCCAGAGAGGTTTATGGCGGAAATAGAGAGCAGGATAGAGGAACACCCGATGGCAAAGGTTGCATGGGCGTGGAACAACAGGGAAAAGATAAGGCTAGCAGGGCACACACCGTGGGACTACATCGGCATGGGAAGGAGCACGTTCTTCAGGTATCTGGCTAGGGCGAGGAAGATGGGGATGGTTAAGACAGTGGTTATGTAGATAAAAAGTCCCACCTACCTGTCTCTGAACCCGAAGGTAGTGGGGAGTGGAGGTGAGATAGATGGGATGGTTTGACGAATGCATGCAAGCTGTGTATGAACTGATAGAACCAATAGCACCAATCATATGGGTAGGATTGGCACTTATCTGTGCGTATATTGCATACACAGGCATAGGGAATCCAAAATACATTGCCGCGGAGATAGCAGGTGCAATTGTGGGAATAGGAATTGCACTGTGGGTGAAAAGGAGTATGCGTTAGCGCCAATTACAAAAGAGCATCGAGGGCGGAGGGATCGAGGAAAACGAAGCGGCTGGTTGTGTAGGTGCCATCGCTGTTCTCGCGTGCAACAAGCACGTGGTAGGCACCGAACACATGGACAACAAACAGGTGCTTGTTGTCTTTGTCGACTACACAGGACTCCTCGATGGGCTGAAGAGCGGTGGCTAATGCTTTGTTACGGACAAGACCGTGGATGACCGACCGGTGGTAGGTGCCGCCGTGGCGGGAACACCAATCGCGGAGGTTCATGGGGACTCCTCTTCGAAGAAGGTGCGGAGGGCTGCGAATAGGGTGTAGACATCTTCGTCGGTGTCAGAAACGATCGAGGCGGAAAGCGTGTATTCGTCGGAGCGTGTGTTGTATTTAAGCTCCACGGTGTAGGGGCCAACATCACAGGTTGCATAGATCCTGCGGGAAAGCTTACGGATGTTTGGTGTGCCTCCGGAGAGCGTGCATTCGTGCTCGAATGCCTCGATTACCTTGTCGATGTCCATGTATGTATGTGGGGGAACGGGGAATATAAAGGTGTAGCACGTGGAGACGTAGGAGAAAAGAACGTTCGGGAAAGGAACGTGGAGTGCGTGACTAATGGTTATAAGGGGAAATGCTTTGTTTATTGCATGGACGGGTTTGTAAGCATAGGGGACGAGATCACAAACATGTTGAACGAGATCAAGAAGGGGAACATAAGGGAGATCGCGGGAACAATCACCATCAAGTGTGATGTGGACATAGGGAACAAAGACGGGGAAGTGTTCCTCAATGTCAGGTGCACGCCCAACGTGGAGATAACAAAGATAGAGATGGGAAAAAAGGGCATTATAATGGCTGACCTACTAGAAGACTAGGGGCGGGAACGTGGGAACAATCGATGTGCCACTGAAGGACAACTATATCGAGGACTACGACACGTTTGAATGGATCATGCGGGGACTGGAGAAGGGGGAAGACACGTATGTTATTCTGCCGCAGGGAGAGTTCAGGGTGGTGAGGTTCGAGCCGTGGGAAAGCTTTTGTATATCAGAATACTGTGCGGAGCACGGGATAGAGATACCGGACGACCCAGACGAGGCAGATGAGCTGTTCTGGGACGTGCTGTGGGACGCAATCTGGGAGGCAATGAAGCAAGACGGCTACGACTACTATGTGTATGTAGACCCAACTGTCTGTGGAGAACCATATGGGGGCACGTTCTGGCTGAAGCGGGTCCAATAGCTCTGTGATTCGGGTTTTTATTTCTCCTTTTACATATCAAACTAAGCATGGAGATAAACAACCTTCCATTTCCATATATAGACACCCCTTACTACGATACTGGCTACAGTGTTGACCTCGGCCAAGGCTGTGGACCCGTGATCACTGCTACTTGCTTTAGTTTTTCTAGCCTCGATAGATACTGGGTATCTTGTTGGGAAACGGATCTCATTTTTCATGAGCATAGCACATACGAGGAGCATGATATTGTACGACTTGTGCGCCCTTAAAGAGAAGTAAGCAAACGGCGGGCGTGGGAAAGGTAGCGGTGGGGAACGAGGAGGAAAATGCCGCGGTCTTCGTCGACGGGAAGGAGGGCTGCCACACGCTCGTTCTCGTAGGCACCACGGTATTTCGAAGGGATGCTTATGTAGTAGACCGGGTGCTTGGCACGGGAAGGCTTGATCTTCACCAGCTTGCGCAGGTAGGCTGTGGGTTCCATGTTTTAAAGTGCGGGGGAGGTTTTAAATACATAGAGTCTAACCATAGCGAGGGACACCCCCCTCCCGAGAGAGGGGAAGCTAGAGTCAGAGGGAAGTTTCCCTCGACCCTCTCTCGGTTTCCCACTCTCAGCCCCGTGGTGTAGCGGCCAAGCACGCGGGCCTCTGGAGCCCGAGACCCCGGTTCGAATCCGGGCGGGGCTAATTCCCCTTGAGGGAACAGAAGATGTAGAGGGCACCGAGGAGAAGAAGGGTCTCGATACCGCCGATCAGGAGGGGAAGGAGAACAGCCATAAGGGGCGCCCAACTAGCTGCCGGGCAGTTCGGGTGGTTGTCGTAGAGATCTTGTGCGATGTACCAGCCAGCAAGAACGGAAAGAAAGGCAAGGACTGAGAGGCCGAGGAGGGAAAGCGGGCTGGAAACAACGGGGGAAAGGTAGGCAGCTACTGCTTCTGAGTAGAGCTCACCGACAAGCCCTGCACCGACTAGGGTGATCAAACGCTGGTTCTTTACCCAGAAGGGAGGTGCACAGGCGTGGCCTTTCTCATCACAGCCATAGGGGCAGACACGGACTAGGCGGTAGCCATAGCCGGGGAAGTAACCATAGAGGCGGTTGTTGATGCAGAGGGACTCGTTGAACTCGTGGGGGAAGTAGAGGGTGTAGGTGTAGCGCTTGAGGAGGGTGCCCGCGGCATAAATGTTGAGCTCAAGGGAATACTGCTTGGAGGGGAGGGCATAGATCGTTATGCGTGCTCCACCCGACTGGTGGGGGATGAGGTAGAAGCCGGGGTTGTCGATCGAGTAGAACTGCGACGGGAGGTTGAGGGAAATGGAGAAGGGAATGTTGGTGTCGGTGCCGTTGTAGACCTGAACGGTGATGCCTGCAGGGTGAGAAACATCCACATAGTGGGTGTTGAGGTCGGCGGAAACCATGATCTTATCGGGGTTGAAGATGCCAACCTTGAAGTAGCGGAGGTAGTCGGGGGAGAAGAAGTAGAGGTTGGCATCGACCACGTTGGCCTCGAAGATGCAGGAGGTTAATGTTACGCCGTTGGAGCGGGAAGGCGGGGTGCAGCGGAAGGTGTGGATGATATACTTGTTGAGCTCGACGGGGGTGCACGGGTCGGTGTTCCACTCGGAGATGAAGGACCTGAGGGTGTTGATGTCGGCAGGGGAAAGGGTGTAGTAGTAGAGGCGGAGGTATTGTCCGTGGGCAACGCGGGAAAACTGCCAGATGTAGTAGGGGGCGAAAACGCGGTAGCGGGAAAGGTCGGACACGGGGGAACACTTTGTCACGTTGATGTCGGGGGAGTAGGGGATGCCACGGTGGTCGACTGCAAGGCGGTCGGGAACGGGAAGGTAGGG
>JAADCS010000137.1 GCA_013154295.1 Thermotogae bacterium | reverse complement strand
GTGGAGGCCAAGAGCACCCTTAACATAGACTTGGAATCTCTCAAGGAGAAGTTCAGGAATACCGAGGAGTACGTTAAGCGTGTGAGTAAGGAGTTTAAGGTGGATGAGTACGAATGGGTGCTATCTATCCCAAAGCATTTAGGGGTGCCAGAGATTAAAGGGGTGAAGGTCATCAGAAACCCGGAGGTTCCATATGAGGATGAGTAAAAAAGAGACTACGGCGATGCTGCTAAACAGCCCAAATTTTAAAGGTAGTAGGTCAGAGGGTGGTTTCACTTGGAGGCTATTTGGCCTCACAGTGAAACCGGTTCAGGTGCTATCTCAGAAGTATCTACCGTTTTGCTCGAATGTTGCGTTTTATAGTTTCAAGCCCGGCCCTCATCACAGGTGTTCCTTCAAACCTCCTTCTGAACTCCTTCTCACCCATACGTAAGATGTTGTCGGTTGTTAAATTTTCAAAAACGTCCTCTTTAGCGCGCAGATGGGGATTGGCCCTTTCTGGGGTTTTTTCACCCCAAGGGCAGACGTTAAGGCATACATCGCACCCGAATACCCAACCGTGGAGCGAAACGCTCGGAGGAAGACTACCACCCTTGTACTCTATACTCCAGTAGGACACACACTTTCTAGCGTCTACTGTCCTATACTCGCTTATAGCTCCGGTGGGGCACGCTTCAACGCATCTGTTACATCGACCACACCAATCATAGGGGAAGGGGTCGTCTGGTTTAAGAACCAAATCGGTAAAAACACCTCCTAAAAGCACGTTGGGACCAAGGTTTGGAGTTACAAGTAAGGAGTTTTTGCCTATCCATCCGAGACCCGATTTGACGGCCAGCTCCTTTTCCAGAACGGGGGCAGAATCAGAGAAGGTAAAGAACCTTCCCCCCACCTCCTTTTCCGCCCACCGTACGAACTTTCGTAGGAGCTTCCTAAACACTCTATGGTAGTCCCGTCGGGTGGCATAACGGCTTATTTTCAACTTAGGATTTATGTACCTTCTGCCGTAATGCATGGTGACCATCACGGCAGAAGCCGCCCCTTCCAATAGTCTCCGTGGATTTAACCGTACCTCAAGGCTCCGCTCAAACCAAACCATGTGAGCGTGCATACCTGCGAAGACCCACTCCCTAACTCTTCTGCGGGTTTCGAAGGTGGGGAAATCTATAAGGGAGGTTATTCCCACCGCATCGAAACCCAACTCACGCAGATATGCTTTTATCCTCTTCTCCATGAAACACCATCACCTTTTCTTCTTCACTCCTAAAGCTTGGATTATCCTGTCCAATAGGCTTTCTATGTCCAGGCCTATCTCCTTGAGGAGGAGCTCCTTTTTGCCGTGGGTTATAAAACGATCCGGTATGCCGAACCTCATCACCTCCTTTGAGTTCAACCATCCTCTCTCGGACAGGTATTCCAAAACTCCACTTCCAAAGCCACCTGCTAAGGCATTGTCTTCAAAGGTAAAGACGTACCGGGCTTTAGATACCACCTCTTCCATAACCCGCTCGTCGAGTGGTTTTATAAAGCGGGCATTGTATATGGTAGGGTATATCCCCATCTCCCTTAGCTTAATGGCCAGGTTTAGAACCGGATATACGAAGTAACCCGTAGGCAAAAAGACTATATCCTCATCACCTTCCTCCAAAAGCTCCCACTGTCCTATAGGTATCATGCGAACCTCTTTCCATTCGGGGACTACAGGCACTTCCCCTCTCGGGAATCGTACGAATATAGGTCCTTCCTCGTATCGCCAAGCGGTGTAGACCATGTCCCGTAACTCATCTCCATCCTTGGGAGCCATGATTACTACGTTGGGTATAGGTCTCAAATAGGATAGATCGAATACTCCGTGATGGGTAGGTCCATCGTCCCCCACCAAACCGGCCCTATCCAGAAAGAACCTGACCGGAAGCTTTTGGAGGGCCACGTCATGGATAACGCTGTCGTAAGCTCTCTGAAGGAAGGTTGAATATATGGCAACGAAAGGCTTAACTCCGCCCCTGGCGAGACCACCGGCAAAGGTAACGGCATGTTGCTCGGCTATACCCACATCATAGTACTGGCTCGGTAGGGTATCCCTTAGAAGATCTAAACCCGTTCCCTTCGGCATAGCAGCAGTTATTCCGACCACCCTTATATCCTGTTGGGCTATCTCCAAAAGAGCTTTTCCAAAAAGCTTGGAATACTTGGGGAGGGAATTAGGTTTTCTCTTCGGTCGGCCGTCTATTTTGTCGTAGGATCCGAGACCATGAAAGGTTTCAGGATCGTTAAGAGCCGGTTTGTAACCGTGACCCTTTTCGGTTATAACGTGTATCAGAACTGGACCCTTGAGCTTCTTAGCTTTACTTAGTATCTCATCCAAGCGCCTTATGTTGTGGCCGTCTATGGGTCCTATGTAACGGAAACCGAAGAACTCAAACAGAGCCGCTGGATCCTGAACTATGGTTTTTATAACATCTTCCAGCTTACTACTCCAGTACTTTCCTTTGCTGGGCAGAAGCCTCCAGATCTTATCCCTAAGGGTGTTATAAAGAGGATTTACCTGAACGTGAGCCAGCATCTGGGCTATTCGCCCCACATTCTTGTCTATGGACCAGCCGTTATCGTTTAGGATGGTTATAAGATCAACCCCCAGACTCCCAGCGTTGTTCATGGCCTCAAGGGTCATACCTATAGTTAAAGAGGCATCCCCTATCACGGCCACGACATGGTAATCCTCGGCGGTGTAATCCCTCGCTTTCGCCAGGCCAAGAGCCGCCGAGAGAGCGGTACCTGCATGGCCCGCACCCCACGGATCGTATTCGCTTTCATAAATGTTTGAAAAACCCGATATACCACCGTATTGCCGTAAGGTATGGAACACATCTCTCCTATCCGTTAGGATCTTGTAGGGATAGGTTTGGTGGGAAACATCCCAGATTATTTTATCTCTCGGTGGATCAAAGTTTCTAAGAAGAGCTATGGTCAGCTCCACTACGCCCAAGTTGGGCCCTACATGCCCACCGTTTTGGGAGGTAATTTCAACTATGAGCTGGCGTATCTCCTCCGCCAACTTTTCCAAATCATCGTAGGAAAGTTCCCTAAGATCTCGATAGGACATCAGATTGTAGAGCATGAGACCCCTATTTTAAAGTCGCCACCACCCCCTTTTCAATAGGTTCTTCTCTCTATCCAGAAACCGCTCACTATCAGAAGCGCCAGGGCAAAACCCAACTGCAAGGATCCGGAAAACACATGGACCTTCAAAAAGGTAACTACATCTTCACCGTGGGGCTTTAGAAAGTAGCGGGAAAGGTCTAACCATCCCAAGGACCAGGTTATAATAAAGAGCATAACTATGGCCAGGAACCATTTAAAGGGAAGCTCTTTGACCAATGCCGCAGCGCATAGCCCTGCAGTCACCATAACCATTACCCGTAGATAGAAGGCGACCACTCCCAAAAAGGCCTGCTGTAAGGTTATGTCCGCTAAAGCGTTCCCTCCGGAGAAGCGATTCAGTATGAGGTAGGCTGCCGCGGTGAGTAGACCTATGTATATAGCCGACTGGATTGCCAACCAGATCACTTTGGCCAGTAGGATGAAACTACGATGGATTGGCAACGTGTTGACGAACTCGTAAAGCCTCCCTTGGCGCTCGTTAAAGTAGGTAGCCACACCGGAGAAGATGGACCAGATACCTATTCCCCCAAGGGCCAACAGTAAGAAGAGGATACTCACCTCCTTTCCTCGTTGAGCGTAGTATATACCCATCAGCGACAGAATTAAGAGGACAGAAATGTTGGCCAAAAACCACGAAAACGAGAGTTTCACCTCCTTAACGATCAGAGCCGAAAACCACCCCATCACTCAATTCTAACGGTGAAAGACCACTATCCACCATACAATATTTCAATGCTTCGCTATTTGCATGAACGAACCAAGGACCTATCGGGAAGATTCCTTCTATCCCTAGAGCGGCCTAACCCGTTTCGCACATGGAGGAAAGCCCCTTCCAAGTCCCTGCCGATAGTTGAAGATCCAGATCTATCCTGCCGAAACCTATTCCATCCAACTTCCCCCTCTTGGGAATTCTCGTTGGAAGGCATATCCAAGTTTCTGGAGTTAGGTGCAGGTATCACCGGAATCTATGGAGGGAACCTAAGAAGGAGTGTTCGAGCCAATCCTTCGGCCGGCAATCTCCATCCGGAGGAGATCTATTTGCTACTTCCGGAGGAGGGGTTGTTCCACTATAGGGTTGAGGATCATACCCTTGAGCTTAGGGCAGAGTTTCCCAAAAAATTGAAAGAGAATCTCCGCTCCCTCCTGCCGGATGGGGGTTTCATAGTGATACTAACCGCCATCTATTGGCGAACAGTTTGGAAGTATGGAATCCGAGGGTTCAGGTATGCTCTGTTGGACATCGGCCACCTTTATGCTTCTTTAAAATTTGCAGCCCATCTTTTAGGGTGGGAGGTTCTACCTCTCTGGAACATCTCCCCTAAAACGATGGATGAAATCTTGGGTTTTGATGGTTCCACGTTTCCCACCGGAGAAAACGAGTACCCACAGCTGATGCTGTATGTACTACCTCCAGACTCCCACTACGTATCACCTATACCTGCGAATATTCTTTCGATGTTCAACGAGCTGAAGTTCTTGGGAAGGCCTAACAGGTTATCAGAGAGTGCAGTAGAACTCCCAGAGGTGACGGCTCTTGAAAGGGAAACTCAAAAGGGCTATTACGATGAACAACCGATGGAAAAAACGGTTAAGACCTCCCCAAAATTTGGAGAGAATTTGAAAGCAATACCCGAAAAGTGCCGGGCAGCCGACATACTAAGAAGGCGTAGATCCCCCTTCTTTTTCAAAAACAATAACCACTTGGGCGCAGATACGGTATCCAACTTGGTGTGGCTGGCCCACGATTACAGAGAAGAGGGGATCACCTTTAAGGTGTTCCTGCAGAGGGTATCCGGTTATAGGGATGGTTCTTACGATGCTTATCTGAACCTCCTAAAAGCCGGAAGGATAGACCGGTTCGTAACGAGACTCACTTGCAACCAACAACACTGCGGTAACGCTAACATAAACTTCGTGATCGTTTCGGAGCTAACTCTGGCTTACGAGATTCCAAAACTCTACCGGACCCTCCATTACAGGGCAGGAGCGACGGCCCAGATCATCTACATCTTAGCCGAGATCTACGGTCTCAGAGGAAACGCCATCGGATGTTTCAACGACGACCTCCTCAATATCCACGGTATAACAGATCTGACCTATCTTCACCATATAGCATTGGGTGAGGGAAACACTCCCAGCAATTGGATGGCAACCCCTTTCCGTTATGGACGGAGATCCTAAAGAGCCCGCGGGCGGACTTGAACCGCCGACCTCGTCCTTACCAAGGACGCGCTCTGACCGCCTGAGCTACGCGGGCATGAGCATCGGGGCGCCGGGATTTGAACCCGGGACCTCTTCCACCCCAAGGAAGCGCGCTAACCAGGCTGCGCTACGCCCCGGTGAGGTGTCTATTATATGCCCGTTTGACGGGTGAAATGGACAAGTATCCTCACCGCCAAAAAGTAAAGAAGTACGGCTATAACACCAAGCAGCCCACCCATGGGTTTATCGTACAGAAAACGGAGAAGCAAAGAGAAGTTAAGAAGAAAGACAGGAAAGTAGAGGACCGGATGGAACCGTATCCTAAAGCCCAATATAGCCGGGAAGATTATGGGAGCATGGGCAAATATCATCCCGAAAACGAATCCCAACGTTAAAGAGTGTACGCGAAAGTCATAGTTCCAACCCAGGACCCATCCGATACCTCCTAAAAGTAACCATAGGTAACCGGATAATAGGGAGACAGCGACGAACCTAACCAAACCGCTGGCTCTGACGTTCCTGGTCGCAACATCATAGTAAAAGAGCCAAAGGGCGAAGAGGATATAGGAAAATCCCACCAACGTATCGTTGCCTGCGATGGAGCCAATGATGGACAGAGCCACAGGTACGTAAAAGGTAGGTAACACTCCCCTCTTAGGAATGAGCATTATAGAGAGCTCCAGACGTTCCCCCGCTATAGTTAAAACCAAAAACAGTATCCAAAAGTGTGTAACGTAGCTCAAGGGAAAGTTCAAAGCGTAGAAAAATTCCCCTAAAGCGAGGAGGATCCCCCCAGCACCCATGACAACCCACTGGGGGCGATGGCCATAGCTATAAAGTAGATAGCCGAAGATGGAGGCCATGCCGAAGCCACCTACAGCACCTACCAGGTGAGCCTCGCGAAAGATCATCCCCACGAAGGATCCAACGAATAGAAACAGTGGAACTGTGTACGTCCAAGCCTTACGTATAGCCACAGCCCTCTCTAACCCTATGAGGGTCCCCAAAAAGCCGACTACCATGATCTGGGCATGATTAAAAGAAATACCCCGAAGAGGTAAATCGTAACCCAGACGTACCAAAGCGAGATGTAACCCCAAAAGTAACATAAAAACCGCGGCGAAGAAGTAGGCGAACTTAACCCTACTCACGAGGTCAGGATTCTACGTCCGAAATCCTACAACACTCTCATAGGATGTAACATCCCTTCAAGTAGACGAACCGTAAGGGAATCATCAGGTAAAGCGCTGTAGGATTTGAAGCTTTACGATGGGGAACTCCAGTGTAGAATATCCTCCTATGAAACTCTTAGAGTGGGCATCTAAAGAAGTCTTTAAAACTTTCGGCATACCTACCCAGACGGGAAAGCTGGCCAGGAACCTTGAGGAGGCAGCGGAAATTCTTAAAGAGATGAACTATCCGGTCGTGATAAAAGCCCAGGTACCGGTTGGAGGTAGGGGTAAAGCAGGTGGTGTGAAGTTGGCCAAAACCTACGAGGAAGCTTTGAAGAAGGCGGAAGAGATCTTGAACCTGACCATAAAGGGTATAAAAGTTAAAAAGATCCTCATAACCGAGGCGGTGGATATAGTTAAGGAGTACTACGTGAGCGTTACGCTGGATAGGCGCCATTCCAAGGCCGTGTTCATAACTTCTAAGGAGGGAGGGGTGGATATAGAGGAGATAGCTCGTACCAAGCCCGAGGCTATAGTAAAAAGGTACATAGACGCACCCTTGAAACCCTATGAAGCGCGGGAGCTGGCCTTCTCCGTCTTTGAGGATAATAAACTGGCCTTGAAGGCCGCAGGGATATATCAGAAGCTCTCAGAGGCCTATTTCGCCACCGACTCCCAGCTGGCGGAAATAAACCCCTTAGTCGTTACCTCCGAAAATGAGCTGGTGGCAGTTGATGCCAAAATTATCTTGGACGACAATGCTCTGTTCAGGCACCCGGACCTACTCAAGTACAAGGACATAGATTACATCAACCCCGAAGAGGAGGAAGCGAAGGAGGCAGGTCTCTCCTACGTGAAGCTGGATGGAAACATAGGCTGTATGGTAAACGGGGCAGGTCTCGCCATGGCCACGATGGACGTTATAAAGTATTGGGGGGGAGAACCCGCCAACTTTTTGGACGTAGGAGGATCATCCAACCCGGAAAAGGTTAAGAAGGCCATGGACATCATCCTCCGAGATCCCAACGTCAAGGTGGTCTTCATAAACATATTCGGAGGTATAACCCGGTGTGACGATATAGCCGCCGGTCTCATAGAGGCTTTTCGCACCATGGATATAAAGGTTCCGGTCGTTGTGAGGCTGACGGGAACCAACGAGGAAGAAGGACGTAGAATGCTTGCCGAGTCGGGCCTTCCCATCAAGACAGCTTCAACTATGTCCGAGGGGGCGAAGATGGCGGTGGAGTTGTCACGCGCTTGACAAATCCCCACTCCATCCCGTAAAATTCCTCCCTAATGCAAAGTTTTATTGGTTCCCCAGTGGAGTTTTTGGGAGAGATAGCGAGAAAAACTTTCGAAAATTCAACTGGTTTGATCACTTTCAGGCGCAAAACTTTTGGCGACCCGCTCCTCTCGGTGTATATGTTGAGAGGAGAACCCGTATTCGCCGAGAGCTTCCTCATAAAGAGAAAGTGGTGGGAAGGTCTCTTAGAGAAGGTGGACGTGGAGAATAACCTCTTTGGGGACGTGTTTGCTTTTGCCAAGAACAAACACGGTCAAAATTTCATTCAACACCTTAAAAACTATTCCAAAGAGGTGGCAGAGGTCGCCTTGGATATGGCCAGAAACTTCGGATGGGAGTTGGAAATAGAAACCTCACCCTTTTCACCGGAAGAGATAGAGGAAATGTTCCACGTGCGGGCCGAAAGAATCACATCCGATGCCGCTATACGGATCCAATCGGAAACGTCCAAGGACCAGGAAAAGCTTTCCTTGGATCTTCGCGCCTTCGGATTTCCTATCTTCCATATTCCCAACGATGGGAAAAACCGCTCCAACTTCTTCCGCGTTATACACCCAATGAGAAACGGTTGGGAGGTTGCGTCCAAGCTGTTGGAAAGGGTAAGAGGAAGCGTGGCTTTGGTCTTCCCCCTGTTCCTGGTAGCACGCCTTGAACTCAACGCCATCGGGGCGTGGGTCGTGAGTAAGAGCGTTAGGAAAATAATCTTTGCCCTTGAAAGGTTTGAACCTGTGGAGGAGATACCCGAGAACGTATTGCAAGGTATGGAAGTTACGATGTGTTGCCGGTTTGTATTTTGGATGTCCAAAGATAAAAATTTTATACTTTATGATCCCCTTAACTCCAATCTCACCTATCTCACCCCCGATGAATTGGAGAGACTATTGAACGATTACTTCTCTGTCTACGAAAAGCTCCTGCAACGGGCCGAGCGGGCTATACCGGCTAACTTGCCTCCTAAAATGCGCGCGCGTCTTCTCAAAGAGATGATGGGAAGAAATCCCTGCACCCAGAACTTCGCAGAGGAGTTCCACAAACGTTTCGGTGTAAATTTAAACTCTCTGAAATCGAACTGATTATCGCTCCCTCAAGGCTTTTACGTCTGTAGAATAGAGAGTGTTCTTTCTGTACATCGTGGGAGCCGATAGTAGCGATACCTTGATACGTAAGGATACCTTCATAAAGTCTCCCACGGTGGCCGCATGGCGATCTGCCCTATTGCCTGGATGGGGTCAGTTCTATAACGGATCCCCTATCAAGGGGGTTGTACTGGGGCTTATCACTTTAGGGGCTACCTCCTATACCATCTACCGGTATCTGGACATGAGGGGAGAAGGAACATATTCCTACCAAAAGACCACGAACTTCTTAGCAGCCCTCATACTGAACGTGGCGGTGTGGGGTTACACGGTGGCCGATGCCTTCGTAGACGCGTATTTATACGGCTTCAAGAAGGAGGTTGAAACTCTCAAAGAAGATCTGAACACATCCGTTAAGCGAGATACTACCTCTTTAGAACCTTCCTCACCTTCCCCTCCTTCACGATAAAGATTATCCCTTTCCTGAGAGGGGATACCCTCCTGCCGGCAACATCGTAGTAGGCAGCGCTGGAGTTTTTCGTAAAGGTTGCCCTCTCATAAACCTCTACACCCAACCTGTTCAAAAAGATGAAGTTGCCTCTACTGTCCTCCCAGTTACTAACCACCAGATCCGGATAACCTCCCATCAGATAGGAAACCACCAATCGGGACGAAGACAACACCGAGTCAGAGGGTACAGATAGCCAACCCACGTCGGGCGACACCGTAAAGGGCACCGGTCTGTCATCCAACGAAACCGACAACACGGAGATTACGGGCGTAGATCTAAGACGAACCACATGGGCAGGATGTGAGATGATGAAGGTATCCACCCTATAAACCACGTACGGGTTGACGGTCGTGAGAACCAAATTTTCAGCTACCAGATCCATAGGGG
The DNA here is from genome assembly GCA_013154295.1 of Thermotogae bacterium. Taxonomy (GTDB): domain Bacteria; phylum Hydrothermota; class Hydrothermia; order LBFQ01; family LBFQ01; genus JAADCS01. The sequence goes on along the minus strand of JAADCS010000137.1, from coordinate 42,427 downwards.
ACGGGGGTTGCCAGGTCCAAGATGGGGTGGTTGTGAAGCTACCGTAGAAGTTATCAAAAAGGGAAACCGGATCCCACCATCCTCCCACTATGAGCTCTATCCATCCATCTGCGTTTATATCCCCTAAGGCTACACATGAGAAGTACTGGCCCGGCTCCCTTATCTCCCACGAAGGCATAGTTTCAAGTGTTCCACCTAAATTTTTATAAAGTTCTACCCTACTACTATCAGGGGAGAATTGGAACGTGTTGGCCACCACCACGTCCAAAAAGCCGTCGTTATCCACATCTGCCACGCCTATCTGGTTGGCAAAGCCTTCCCTGTCACTCTCCCAAGCGGGGATGGTGTCTAAAACTCCATCATGATTCAAATAGAGGCGATGTCTTCCCGGTGAAAGACCTAAGAACAGGTCGAGATCTCCATCGTTGTCCACATCAAAGAACTTGGCACCGAGGGAGTAGATGGAATCGCGGGTTTGCCATACCGGGCCGACCAGGGTGATACCATCGGATACGTACAGACGGGCCGGCTCCGGGTCCGAGGAGTAGTCGTTGCCACAGGAGAAGAGGAAATCGGCTAAACCGTCTCCGTTTACGTCCCCTGAGGCCACGCCAAAACATCGACCACTATCCGAAACCCAATCGGGATAGAGGGAAAAGGAATCCCCCCTGTTCAGGTAGAGCGTGTTGACCTGTCGGTTCCAGCCATCCATGTACCCGCTAAACCCTGCCACAACCAGATCCATGAGCCCGTCCCCGTTTACATCCCCCAAGGCTAGATGTCCGTGATACTGGCTCAAACCGAAAGTCCGACTCGGAATGGGTGAGGGTAGAGAGTAGGTGCCGTTATATACGGCCAAGGGTTGGCGGGCCATGTCATTGCCATTGGATACGACCAGGTCCACATAACCATCTCCGTTGAAATCCCACGCTCCCAAACCGGTGGAGTAGAAACCGGCCTCCGACTCCCATGTGGGAGGGGTCAAAAAGGGCGAGTAGTATAGAAGAAACAGCATGTCTTTTATTTTATAGCCGGCCTTAAACTCCTTTCCATGAAGTTTTTAACGGCGGGAGTACCCCTATCCTCCGCCCGTTCCAGCGCAGAAGCGGGGTTGAGGAAGGTGGCAGAGCTGGGGTTGGACGGTATGGAGTTGGAGTTCGTCCGTGGTGTGAGGATGAAAGAAGATAAAGCCAAAGAAATTAAGGGGCTGGCGAAAAAATTGGGCCTCGTTTTGAGCGTCCATGCTCCCTATTGGATAAACCTCTACGCCAGGGAGTTGGAAAAGGTTAAAGCTTCCATACAACGGATATACGACTCCGCCCGTATAGGGGCCTTAGCCGGTGCGAGGGATATAGTCTTCCATCCGGCGTATTACTTGGGAGATGAACCTAAGAAGGTACATGCGCAGGTCGTTTCCATACTCAAAGAGCTTACGGAACGCCTTAGAGAGGAGGGCATAGACGTGGTATTACGACCCGAGACCACCGGCAAGCCAACACAGTACGGTTCTCTTGAGGAGGTTTTGGAGTTGTCGGCCGAGGTTGAAGGAGTTTTGCCTTGCGTAGATTTCGCCCATCTACACGCTCGAGAGGGTGGGAGACTCCTCAAACCGGAAGACGTTGAAAGGGTACTCTTAAAAATCAAGGAGTACCTTGGAGAGGATGGGTTAAGGACACTTCACATGCATATGTCCGGTATAGCCTACGGTCCGAAGGGTGAGAAACACCACCTAACCTTGGAGGAATCGGATATGATCTGGAAGGAGATTCTGGCAGTCCTCAAAGAATATGGCGTCGACGGCACCATGGTCTCCGAAAGTCCTAATATAGAGGAGGATGCCCTCCTTATGAAGCGTTTTTGGGAAAGTTTGGGATGATACCGAAGAGTTTGAAAAAGAAACTTACTATAGAGTCCTTTAGGTTCGCCAACAGATCGGCCAAATTTTTGGGATACCGGAAAGTTTGTACTCTAACCTCCCTCATGGCCGAAATTCAAATACGAACGGCCAAACGGAGAGTTGAAGCGGTAAAGAAGAACTTTCGTATGATAAAGGGAGACGAAATCGGTTGGCAGGAAACCTTCCGCTATTTCTGGTCCAGCGTGGCTGACACCCTGCTTTTACCCCACGTGGATAGAACCTGGGTTGAAGGGAAAATCGATCGTATAGAGAACCTACACTACGCTGAACCCTTTAAAGGCAAGGGACTTATAGTGGTAACGGGGCACATAGGAAACCCGGAGATGCTGGCCAACATAGCGGGGGTTTTGGGATTTCCGGGGGTGGCAGTTGCAGAGGTACCGTCCGGTGAGTGGTTCAGGGAGTTCCTTAAGATCAGAGAAAGGTTCGGCCTGCGGATAATTCCCGTTAAGGGGGCCTATCCCCGTTTGGTGGAGGCCCTGAGGGAGGGTCACTTCGTCTATCTGGTTTCCGACAGAAACGTATCGCGGGAGAAAGGTCACTTGATAAAGTTAGGTAAAGGGTATCGTCGGGTACCTACGGGCTTTGCGCGCCTCTCACTTGAAACCAAAACACCGGTGATATTTGCCTACGGGGTACCGTTGGGCAGGTGCGAAGAAGGTAAGTACTACGGCGAAGTTTCACCTCCCTATCTACCCGATTCCCTCGACTCTGCCATGGAATGGTTCTCCGATAGACTGTACGAAACACTGAAAAGATGGACGGACAGATGGTTCGTCTTCTGGGACGAATGGGAGTCCCCTACAGAGCTACCGTAGAATTCGCGGTGATGAAGAGGTTGTTTCTGCTCTTGGGGTTACCTGCGGTGTTGCTCCTATCTCTGACCGCAAGTAAAGGCAGCAAAACTACCGAAGAGAAAGTGGTTGAGATAGGCCACAAGGCTACCATGAACCTTTTAAAGAAACTCTTGGGGGAGGTCACCACGTCCCTGGAGGAGAAAGGGGCCGCTGCTACCATAAGGTACTGCTCCGAGAGAGCCTACCCTTTAACCGACAGCATATCCAAGGCTTTAGGTGTAAAGATAAAGCGCACCACCTTCAAGTATCGCAACCCTAAAAACAAACCCGACAAGTACGAGGAAGAGGCCCTGCGTTACTTTGAGAAGTTCTTCAAGGAGGGTAAGAAGCCACCTAAGTACTACGTTCAAAAGATAGAGAGGAACGGTGAACTGGTCTATAGGTACTACTTCCCTCTCAAGGTCCTCAAACTCTGTCTGACCTGCCACGGCACGGTCGGTAAGGATGTAGACCCCAAGCTTTACGAGGTCATAAAGGAAACGTACCCGGAGGATAAGGCAACTGGATATAAGGAGGGGGACTTTAGGGGTGTGGTCAGGGTTGAGATACCAGCCGAGCGTGTGAGATAATGAACTGGAAGAACGAACTCAAGAGGACCCTGGGGGAGGACAAGGTTAGGGAGGATTACGAGCATAGGCTCCTCTTCTCCAAAGACTCCTCCGACGCTTCCGCTGTCGTGCCCGAAGTGGTTATACATCCAGAGAGCGAAGAGGATGTATCCGAAGCTCTTAGACTCCTGTACCGTTATGGGATACCCTTAACGCCGAGGGGGTCGGGCACATCCCTAAGTGGAGGCTCCGTGCCGGCACTCGGCGGCGCCGTTATGGTGTTTGATCGTATGAATCGCATAAAGGAGATAGATCCAGACGACCTTACAGCCGTGGTGGAATCGGGTGTTATAACCGGAGATCTACACCGGGCTGTTGAAAAGGAGGGCATGTTTTATCCTCCGGATCCTGCCAGTTTGGAAAGTTGCACCTTAGGTGGGAACGTGGCCGAGAATGCTGGAGGGCCGAGGGCCCTAAAGTACGGCACCACGAAGCATTACGTCCTTGAAATCACGTTTTACAGCTCTCAAGGTGATAGGATAACCGTAGGAAAACGCACTAAGAAATGGGTGGTGGGCTACGACCTTCCCTCGTTGATGGTTGGAAGTGAGGGAACTTTAGGGGTGATAACCGAAATTGCCCTACGTCTCCTTCCCAGGCCGCCTAAGCGATACACTTTGCTCTTGGCCTTCGGGGATGAAGTTACCGCCAGCCGTACGGTTTCCAACATGATTAGAAGGGGGTTACTGCCTTCGGCCCTTGAGTTCGTTGATCACAAGTGCCTTGAAGCCGTGGGTGAGAAAGTGGCCCCCTTCCTCCCGAAGGGTACGGGGAGTTTCCTACTGGTTGAATACGACGGTTTCGGTCCGGAATTTGAAAGACAGCTTGAGATAACCTATGACGTGGCCAGCAAAAACGGTTTGCTGGACATGTTCGTGGCCGAAGATGAAGTTACCCGTCGCAAACTTTGGGAAGCCCGGAGGGGAGTGTTGCCGGCCCTTGAATCCTTGGGTTTTCTCATACGCCATGAGGATGTGGTTGTACCCCGTAGCCGAATACCGGACCTGGTGGAATACACCTCCGTAGTGGAGAAGGAAACGGGTATGAGATTGGCCAGTTTCGGACATGCGGGTGATGGAAACATCCACGTAAATATACTGTACAAAAAGGGCCAAGAGGAAGGGGTTGCCAGGGCTGTGGAGATGGTCGTTCAAAAAGTTTGGGAGTTGGGCGGGACTTCGGCCGGAGAACACGGCGTGGGCATCCTGAAGAAGAAGTTTATGAAACGGGAACTGGATCCTTTAGCCTACGAACTGTTAAAGGCCATAAAGGGAACTTTCGATCCTAAAGGTATCCTCAATCCGCACATCATGTTTGATGATTGATAGCTGCCTGTAGAATAGGCACATGTTGTTGATGGTCGGGTTCGTATATATGAAACATGAAGCGTGGGCCTCTTTTTCAAAGTTTTCCTATCGCTATAAGGATAAAAGTGCTGTGGCCAATATTGGGGGTCTGGATAAGCTGTTTAAGTGGGGAGAATTCGGTATAGTTCTCGGTGGGGATTTCTACGTTTGGCTCGGATACGATGTTGGGCCTATCCAACTTGATCCCATCTATGCGGATTATTACGTGTGGTTTGGGGGATTTCGTGAGTTGAAATATGCCACCCTCTACCTACTCTTGGAGCATCCATGTTTCCACTACATAGATCGTCTGGATACCTTGCCCTTGTACTGGAACGCCTTTCGTCTCCTCTATCGCCGCCGGGATTTTGCAGTGTCGGTGGGGCAGTATCTCCACAGCGATCGCTTTAAGTTCTTAGCCATGGGAACGGATTGGGGGACAGATCTGCAGATCTTCAGGAGATTTAGGTTCAAAAAGGCCTCCGGCCCGTTTGCCGAGACGAACGTTTTCTTAGCCTTGAGCCGGAACTATCGCAAGCTTTACGCCCGTTGGGAACTATTGGTAGGCTGGGAATTTAGGAATGAAAACGGGGATCTTACGGTAGGTTTAGGTTACAGACCCTACGATCGTACCGGTATAGTTCGGGACGTAGAGGGGGTCCTGTACCTAAAACTACAGATGAGAGGGCACTGAACACCTTTAAACTTCACCGTGCGTGAGATGATCTTTTCAGCCAAGGAGGGTTGGTTAAGAGTCAGGTTTTCCGTCCTATGCTCTAAAGGTAAGGTCAAGGAGGTTTCCTATACCGCTTCTCGCTGTAAGGTTTTGAGGCGTCTGGCAGACAAGTTAACCGAGGCCCTAAAGGGGTTAGAATGTGACAGAATACAGGAGAGGGTAAAAGAGGTCATGGCAACCTCCGATCTTCCGCAGAACAGGGAAAATCGCCGAAGTCTCATATTGCAAGCCTTCGGCATATAATAACGAAGCCCCCATAAAATCGCACGATGTTTCGTCTTTTGAAACGTACGGTCAGGTTCGTAGGTAAAGGGTTGCATACCGGAGAAAAAAGTGAAGTTTTGGTCCATCCTCACGGCGAGTGGTACTCCTTTTTAAAGGATGGGGTAGAGATTCCAGCTCTCCATACCTACGTATGCCAGACGCATCGCAACACTACCCTCTGCAAGGATAGCGTTGAAATTGCCACGGTCGAACATCTCCTCTCGGCTCTTTATGGATTACGTATCGTGGGAGCCAAAATAGAGGTGAGGGGAGCGGAAATACCTGCTTTGGACGGTTCGTCCTTGGAATTTTCAAGAAGTCTTTGGGAGAACTCCGAGGAGGTGAATGGAACCGTATTCAGATTGCATTCCCCCCTCACTCTTCAGTATGGCGAGGCAGAAACTATGGCCATACCCCTTGAAAATCTTCGCGTATCCTATGCTTTGGAGTACTCCTCTCCTCGTCGTTTCAGCGCCTTTTACTCGTTGAACGTGACGCCTCAAACCTACCTTAAGGAGATAGCACCGGCCAGAACCTACGTGTTCAAGGAGGAGATAGAGAGAATACTCGCCGATGGGTTGGGCAAAGGGGGAAATACCGACAACGTGCTCATCTTGGGAGATGAAAGTTCCAACGAGAGGGTGCCTGATGAAGCTGTTAGGCACAAAATTTTGGACTTTTTGGGGGACCTGGCCTTAAGTGGTAGATTCATAGTGGCCCATTACATGGTCTTTAGAGGAGGCCACGCCGTCCATGTCACCTTCGCCAGGAAGCTAGCTGAAGAGGGTTGGTGGGGCGAGAGGTTGGAAGCAGAGGATATACTCTCGCTTCTGCCTCATAGGTACCCGTTCCTGTTGGTAGATAGGATCGTACATCTTGACGAGCGTAGGATCGTCGGAATAAAGAACGTTAGCTTCAACGAAGATTTCTTTAACGGGCATTTTCCAGGGGAACCTATAATGCCAGGTGTTCTACAGGTGGAAGCCCTAGCTCAAGTCGCCGGTGTGGGTATGGCTTACCTTTTAAAGAAGATGGGCAAGGAAAACCTGTTACCTCTATTCGCTGGTATAGAGAACGTGCGTTTCCGTAGAGTGGTTCGCCCCGGCGATACTCTGGTTTTGGAGGCTAAGCTTCTACGTTTTGGCGGACGGATAGCGAAAGCACAGGGAAGGGCTTACGTTTCCGGAAAGTTGGTGACCGAAGCGACGATGATCGCTACATTTGTTGCAAGACCGTAACAGATAAAAAGCAGACAGGGGTATAATTTAAGGTTATGTTGATACTTAGTGTTTTGGCATCATCGGACTTCCAGTTGAAGAAGGTGATCAAAGCTAAACCGGATGGTGCTCACCTTCTTAAAAAACCTTCAACCGGTACCGTGCCCCGTGTAATGGGGATAATAGATGGATATGGTTACATGCTCCTTTCCAACCAGTTGGGTGATCCCGTCACCTTCAACTACATAGACATCTCCTCCACCGGTACGGCGGTGGGAGCTGGAGATGACTGGTGTTCCGTTTCAAGCGCTTCTACGCCGTACTCCCTCGGTTTCTCCATGCCCTACTACGATCGTACCATAACCGATGTATCTATATGCTCCAACGGTACGGTCGTTCTGGAGAACATAAGCAGATACGTAGGCTTTTCCAACGCTATGTTACCCGACAGTAACTACGGTTTCGTAGGGTTCATAGCCCCCATGTGGGACGATCTCAACCCTTCCCAGTCCGGTGCCGATGACATATACTTCCAGAGTTTCAGCAGCTGTCCCGACGGCTACTCTGGGGCCTGTGCCGTGGTTCAGTATCACCTGGTTCCTCGTTACGGTGGCAGTGTATATATGGACTTTGAGGTCGTCTTTTACGACAACGGTAACATAAAGATTCAGTACAACTCCGCGATAGACTATAACGATGCCACAGTAGGTATGCAGGATTCCTCCGCCGCCGAGGGAAGCAATCCCGACTGGTACATCCAATACGTGTATAACGGTACTCCCTACACCCAGATACCTGACAGCGGCACGGCCATACTCTTTAAGCTCATTCCCATACAGAGCGGCGATGCGATCGTTATGGATGTAAACCCTGACGAGTACATACCCACAGCACCGGTGGATGTGGAGGCCCAAATATATAACGCCGACACGTTGGATCTTACGGGTTTCCTACTCCATCTGGACATATACGACACCGTAACCAACACCATCGTGTTCAGTGACGATCAAAGCGTCACCTTAAACGCCCGCTCCATAAACACGGTTACCTTCAGTACCTTTACTCCTGCCGATCGTTCCTACTATAGGGCCGTTGTGTATGTGACCGACTCCCGTGACCCCGATCCTACCTACGATACGGCCAGCACCGTCTTCAGGACCCATGTTAGGGTAGGGGATGTGCTCGACACTATGGCTCTCCGCCAACCTCCTCTCCTGGGCTATAACTTCTCCTTCATAACCTACAACGATCTTCGTGCCAGGTTCTTTATAAGTGATTTCTACGGTGGTGTATACTCCTTTGAGCCGCGCAATCCCTCCGCCTCGTTTAGGTACGAAAACTGGGCTTTTGCTCCCATATACGACCCTTACGTCAACCACACTTTCTCCATAGCCAACGACGGTGACAGTCTCTTCTTCCTGAGCCATTTGGAGTACGACGGCTGGTACGTATATAGCCAACACGTGGCTACCTATAGTGAAGTGACCCCCGGTGTGTTCGCCTGGACGGGTGATACCATAAACCTTCTTTCGCTGTACTCGGCCATAAGCTATGGTATGGATTGGGATGGCGAAGATCAGGCCCTCTGGATAGTGGCCTCTGACGGATCCAACCATGCCTTAGTGGAGGTCAGCGCTACCGACGGTACCCTGCTTCGCAACATACCCCTTAGCGGCATTCTGGACGTACCTACAGGTCTGACCATCCTGGATTACACGGGCGAATTTCTTATAAGCGATGGCAAGTTCGTCTACAGACTCGATACCTTAGGTAACGTGGTGGATGCGTACTATACTCCCGGCGCATTGGGTGCCTACGACTTAGCCTTCTATCCCAGCTGCTCACCTGGTGATACGGATCCGGTGGTAGTCTACGCCGTCGCCGGTGATTCCCTAAACACGGTCATGCGCGTAGCCACCGGGTATTACTGTGACCAACTCGTTAGCATCGCCGAAAAACCCAAAGTGGAGAGAGAGAACGTTGCTTTCCACATGAAAGGACGCACCGTCTATTTGACCGGAGCCGAAGGTATGGTACAGGTCTACGACATAGCCGGAAGGAGGGTGGCGACCTTCAACGCCTCCTCACCCTATACCTTTAACCGTTCGGGTGTTTTCTTCATAAAGACCGATCGCAAGGTGTTCAAGATAGTCGTACAGTAAAGTTAAAGTTTTGGGGCGGGGTGTTCCCCGCCCCTTAAATTTGAAGATCATGGTGGCACACATAAGAGTCTCAAGTTGTAAGATCGTCGGCCATATAATATTCACCTCCATGGGCCGTTAGCTCAGTTGGCAGAGCACCGGATTTTTAATCCGGGGGTCGCAGGTTCGATCCCTGCACGGCCCATTTTGTTTTCGGTAAAGGTGGTTGGTGGTATCCCTCTCAAAGGTTCAGTGAGGATAAGCGGTGCTAAAAATGCTGCCCTTGCTATAATCCCCGCCTCCATAGTGGTGGGTTCGGAGATCCTGTTGAGAAACGTGCCGGGTGTAGCCGACGTTGAGACGATGGTGGCCTTACTTAGAGAGTTGGGAGCCAAAGTTGAAAGGGAAGATGACAGGGTGCGTCTTCTTACGACATCCTTGGAAACCCATGAGGCCCCATACGAGTACGTCAGCCGTATGAGAGCATCCATCTACGTCTTGGGACCACTTTTGGGAAGGTTCGGTAAAGCGAGGGTCGCCTTACCCGGTGGGTGTGCCTTTGGACCCCGTCCGATAAACTTCCATATTTATGCTCTCCGCATGATGGGGGCAAACATAAAAGTCGAACATGGATACATAGTTGCCGAAGCTCCTAAACTCAAAGGAACTACCATAACCTTTGAACGCAAATCCGTAGGTGCCACCATCCATATCCTAACCACCGCTATACTGGCTGAAGGTGAGACTGTGATTGAGAACGCCGCCATAGAACCGGAGGTCGTCGATGTGGCCCGCTTTTTAAAAGAATGCGGTGCCGAGGTGGAGGGGGAAGGCACCGACCGCATCCGCATCGTGGGAAGGGGCAGAGATAACTTACTACCCGGATGTGGAAGCTACCAGGTAATACCTGATAGGATAGAGGCGGCCACTTTTATAATAGGTGCGCTCATAACGGGAGGACACGTAAAGGTAGAAGGGATAGTAACGGAACATCTGACAGCAGTTCTGAACAAGTTGCAAGAGGCAGGAGGGCGTCTGAACGTGGCGGAGGATAGTGTGGAGGTCTTACCTTCGGGACGTCTGAAGGGAAGGGATGTGGAAACATCCCCCTATCCGGGTTTTCCTACAGATGTGCAACCTCTATATATGGCTCTGATGACCTTAGCTTCGGGCGTGAGCGTTATAAGAGAGGGGATCTATCCTGATCGCTTTAAACACGCCTACGAACTGATGCGTCTCGGCGCCCGAATAGATGTAGGGGATGGCTACGCGGTAGTTAAAGGTACGGAGAAGCTTACCGGTGCGCCGGTGGTGGGTTCGGATTTACGAGGAGCAGCTTCCTTAGTCCTGGCCGGATTGGCGGCCGAAGGTACGACGGAGGTGGGTGGATACTATCACATCTCAAGGGGTTACGAGAGGTTTGTGGAAAAACTGAAAAGCTTAGGTGCCAAAATAACTTTGCTCGATGGTTAGTACAGGGTTTTGCATGTAAAGCGCCATAGGTCATAAAGGCACCCCATAGAATTTTTTGTTAAAAGGAGGAGAACCATGAGAAGAATATTAGGAACATTTTTGATAGGGGCAGCACTTCTTTTAGGTTCCTGCGCAACGGTGAAGGTGACGGGCGACGCCCGTCTAGCTCCGGATAACGCTATATGCACCAAGGTCACCGAGAAAAGGTATTTCTATCTGCTGTATGGCTTGATACCGTTGGGCAACACCTCCACCTCGGAGATAATTCCGAGGGGTCGCAAGGTGAAGGTGGAGGTGAAGTACGCCGTTATGGATGTGGTTATTAGCGCCCTCGCCAACGCGTTCCTACCCACAACCCTAATTTCCAAAACGGCCGAAGTTTATGTCTGCGAGTAGATGAGGTCGGGCCCCGCCTTAGCGGGGCCTTTTAAAATTGTTCTCTTACGCTTAGGTGATGTTTTGTTAAAGGGTTTTAGTTGTCAGCTGTAGAATAGGGTGGTAGGTGGGTCAAAGATTATCTTTGGATACTGCAATTCAGTTTGTTAAGGGAGTGGGACCGAAGAGGGCTAAGCTGTTTGAAAAGTTAGGCGTTCGGACGGTGGAGGATCTTCTTTATCTGTTTCCGAGACGATACGTTGAGAGGGAGACCGTGAAACTCATAGGTCGTCTTGAGAAGGGAAAAGAAGCTCTCGTAAAAGGTAAGGTGGTCGATAAGATACGAAATACTGCTGCAGGTCGCAGGGAGGCCATAATCCGTATAAGTGACGGCACCGGTACGCTGGAGTTGGTATGGAGGGGTATGGATTACATGTTGAGTCGCTTTCACGTGGGCCAGGTTCTATATGCGGCTGGAAGGGTGTATATATACGGTAACAGACGAAGGATGTACTTTCCGGAGGTTGAGGAGGAGGCTAAGGAGTTAAAGGGGATTCTCCCTATATATCCACAAACGGAAGGACTCTCCTCTAAGGTCATTCGCAGCGTTATAGAACGCATCTTGAATGCTGTGGATATACCAGAGACCTTACCCCAATATATTCTTAAATCGCGAGGCCTAATAGAGCGCTCCCGTGCCTTCCAATACATCCACAGACCCAAGAGTCGTGAGGAAATACGTCAAGGGAAAAGGCGCATGTTCTACGAGGAACTTTTAAAATTCTACCTACGTTTAAACTGGGGAGCTAAATTCGGCAGAAGGAAAGCCGTACCCCTCAAGAAGACAGGCGAGCTTACGGATCCCTTTTTAAAAGGCCTACCTTTCACACCGACCCGTGATCAACTACGGGCCATGGAGGAAATAGAGCAGGATATGGCAAAGAAAGAGGCCATGCACCGTCTTCTTCAAGGGGACGTGGGAAGTGGTAAAACGGTGGTTCTCCTTTATGCCGCCCTCATTGCAGTGGAAAACGGCTATCAGGCGGCTATAATGGCCCCCACAGAGATCTTAGCTGAACAGCTTTTCATGGTGGCCGAAAGTTTTCTTAGACCTTTAGGTGTAAACGTGGTTCTCCTCACCAGTTCTTTCAGAAACCGTACCAAGCGGAGTATAAGGATGCAGATAGTTACGGGCCTGGCTCAGGTGATCATAGGGACACATGCCTTGATAACGGATGAAACGGAGTTTCGCAATTTGGCAGTAGCCATAGTGGATGAGCAGCATCGCTTCGGCGTAGCTCAAAGAGCCCGTCTCCTTGAAAAGGGAAAGGAGGGTCTATTCCCACATTTCCTCGTCTCAACGGCCACCCCTATCCCCCGAACCTTAGCCCTTACCGTCTACGGTGATCTTGAAGTTTCCCGAATAAAGGAGAGGCCTTTTAAAACCAAGGTTTTTAACCGAATAGTTTTCAAGAAGCACAGAAGTCAGGTTTATAAATTCCTTTTCGGTAAGGTCAAAGAAACTGGCAAACAGGCCTACGTTATAGCCCCGCTGGTAGAGGAATCGGAAAAGTTGGAGAATGTCAAGTCGGTCCTTGAACTCTATGACGAGCTACGGGCAGCAGCTCCGCCGGATATAGAAGTGGGACTGGTTCATGGGAAAATGGCCTATGAAGAACGGAAGAAGGAGATGGAGAGGTTCAGGAGGGGTGAGGTACAAATTCTGGTGGCCACCACAGTTATAGAAGTAGGTGTTGATGTTCCCAACGCTAAGTACATGGTGGTCGAGGATGCCAACAGGTTCGGTATAGCCCAGCTTCACCAGTTAAGAGGTAGGATCATGCGTAGCGATGAGCCTGCCTTCTTTGTTATGATAGCCCCAGAGCGCATGAGTTATGAAGCCCGTATGCGTCTCAAAGCCGTCGCCAACATAACCGATGGCTTCGTCCTTGCCGAGGAGGATCTTAAAATCAGAGGACCCGGAGAACTCTTGGGGACGAGACAACACGGTGAGTTTGCTCTGCGAGGGATAAGCTTGAGTGAGGTGAGTTTTGACCCATTGCTTCTACAGATGGCCGAAGTCTGCAGAAAGGATGCCCGCCGCATCCTACAGAGGGATCCAGATCTAAGCAAGCCGGAGAATTCTCTGCTTAGAGAGGCTCTTGAGAAAATGGAGTTGGATGAAGTCGTGGATGTGGGGTAGAATTCACCCCCCTTTCGCCTATATAATATCTTCTTCAAATCGCGGGGTGGAGCAGCCAGGAAGCTCGCCGGGCTCATAACCCGGAGGTCGCGGGTTCAAATCCCGCCCCCGCAATTTTTTTATAGTACCTGGGTTGAGGGAATCCCGTGTGAATCGGGAGCCGTCCCGGCGGCCGTGAGCGGGAACGAAACCCCATCCAAGGTCACTGTCCCACCGAGGTGGGATGGGAAGGCCGGGGGAGTAGGTGGCCCGCAAGCCGGAAGACCTGCTCAGGGAAGGTTGTGGTCCCTTGCCGGGGCTCAAGGGATCGGAGATGGCGTTTCCCTTGAAAGGAGGCCATGATGAAAAGAGCTTTTGTAAGTGTGATGGTTTTATCTTTGGTGTCGCCGGTCTTGGGGCAAAGCGTAGTAGTATCCCACGGCCCCTACGGTTCGGCAGGTTCTCTTTACAGGTTTAGTCTATCTCCCTTTTCCTTTACCGACTCCTCCACCTCCTATGGCATGTTGGTCAACCACGTAAAGTACGTCGCAGGCCATCTCTACTCGGTAGCCTCTCAAAAGGATTACATATACATCCACGATACCACCCTAACCCTTATAGACAGTGTGGAAACGGATTCCGGAGCGAACCTTTGGATGGGTGAGTATACCTCCGACGGCCGTGCCTTCGTATCGGAGTACCTTTTGAATCGGATAGTCGCCTACGACCTCAACTCCAAGACCCAGCTTTGGAGTAGGGAGGTAGATCTTTCACCCACGTTTGTAGGCCTTAAAGAGAACGCACTCTTCGCCATTTCTAGCGGGTACGATATGGGAAGTTATACGGCCGGCCCCTCAACCCTGTATGCCATAGATACATCCGACGGTACACTCTTAGATTCGGCCGACGTAGGTATAAACATGCTTGCGGCCGCTTTCGTAGGCGATACTATAATCCTTGTCGGCGGTGATTACTTCAACCCATCAACCTATAAAGTGTATATCCTCACCTACACCGGGGCTCTCACACTGATAGACTCTGTAGATGCTCCTGCCCCCTTATCCTTCGCTGTACCGATCGGTTCCGATACTTTAGTGGTAGGTGGATACGGCTATGTCGGCCTTCTATCACTAAGTTCTTTGAACTTCACTTCACTTAACTTTGGCTCCCATGTGGGCTTCGCCGGGGCAGTAGCTCACGGTGACAGTATATTCGTGCCAGCAGCCGAGGATTACTCAACTCCCGGTAACCTCCTCCTGTTTTCAAGATCCACCTTATCCATAATAACCACCGCGCCGTTGAGCGTCTCCCCTTCCTCCATAACCCTGATACCGGCTTCTACATCCGTGAATGAGAGAAAAATCGTAACTTCCTTGCCTGATGGCCTTTATGATGTCTCCGGTAGACGTGTTCATAATCCGAAAAGGGGAAGGATATACTTTAAAATATCCGACGGAAAGGTAAGGAAAGTAGCTTACCGCTGAAAACTCTTATAAACCTCAACCGGCAACCGGCCGGGCTAGCTGCCCGGCCTTTTTTCTTCGCAGAAACGACCGCAAGGGTTATCCACCCAACTTCTTGAGCATATCGTCTATCTCCTGTATCTCGTCGTAAGCTCCTAAGACCTCCAACATGGTTTTGGCCTTCTTCAGCGCCTTTTTGGCCTCGTCGTACCGCCCTTTATGGCTCAAAGCGATGCCTAAGTATTTGTACGCGTAGCCCAGGTTGGAGCTCTCGGGATAATCTCTTATAAAGGTTTCCATTACCTTTATAACGTCGTCCCAACGTTTTTGTTGGAGTAGAGCGAAGCCGATGAACCGATAAGCCTCCTCAGCCTTCACCGAACCGGGATAACGGGTTACGAATTCACCGCAGTATTTCAAAACCCGGTCCCAATCGAAGGCGGCGAAGGACCAGTTGCAAGCGAAGTACAAGGCCTTCTTACGCCCCTGTTTGCTGGTACTGTCATCGTGACTCTTGTAGAACGCGTAGAGCGAATCCGTTAGGGCCTTTAAGGCGGCGGTATCTTCCTTACTAACCGCCTCGTCGAACTTTGCCTGCACTTTGGGCGCGTACTCATCCCAAGGATCCTTCTTAGCCTCTTTTTTGCCGCCACATCCGATGAGTAAGCCAGCCACTACAAAAAGGAGCAACTTTCTCATAGTTTCACATCCAGAACCTTAAGTATGGGCCTTTTGCCTCCACCTCTCAAAACCTTACACACCAGTTTTCCCTTTCTCAGATCCCTTAGAGGGTATCGCATAGCCTTTCCTATATGTTTCTTCGGCACGATCCCCTGGATCGTACCTATCTGAACTATGAACCCACCGCCGGAACTGACTTTCTTTATCACGCATTCCACCACCTCACCGGCTGCGAGGTTACGGTCGCGCTTCGGATCATAAAGGCGCGTCCGAAGAGTTTTGGTGGTGTAATCGGCTATAACAACCGCAGCTTCTACTTCCTCACCAGCTTCATGCTTCTTGGATGACTTCAGGAGACCCTTTACTATATCTTTGTATAGGACCTCGTAGATGTCGTCTCGTACGTGGCGATTTACGACGACCCTTAAAGGCTTACGATCGTCTTTGGCCTTAAAGATCTCCTCCCAAACGTTAGCCCTTCTTATCACGTCCTCCGGAGGTAAAGGTTTCTCGTATTTTAACACGTTTTTCGTCCTTTGCATCTCTCCTTTATGAGCCGTTTAACCACACTCTCGTAGAGGGAGGCATGGGATCTGGTAAAACCCACCCGACGCACCACCACGTTACCATCAGGATCTATGATAAGGGTCGTGGGCAACGAATAGGCGTTGTAAAGATCGGCTACCATGCCGTCCCTGTCCCAGAGGATCACGTACTGCACACCCATCTGTTGGACGTACCGCTTCAAAACATCTTTACGCCGGTCAAGGCTTATACCTATGACCACCAAGCCGCTATCCTTGTACTTTTCATAGAGCCGCTCAAAGAAAGGTACCGATGCCCTACAGGGAGGACACCACACCGCCCAAAAGTCCAAGAGTACCACCTTCCCCTTAAAGTCGGATAGGGAGTACTCTTTACCATCTATACCCCTTAGGGTGAAATCCGGGGCTTTCTCTAAACCTATGAGAGCCAGCATCAACATAGCGAGCGTATTATACGGTGGAGTTGGGTGCGAATGGACATAATCCTTAGCTGATAGGTCGGAATTCGCCTTTAGAATACCAGCGCTATGATGAATGAAAAGAACGAGATGAAAGAGCTTGAAGAAAGGATGGCAGACAATCTTACCAAAGGAGCTGTTGTAAGAGTTTTAAGAGACATTTACGATCCGGAGATTCCCGTAAACATCTGGGATCTGGGGCTGGTATATGCCCTTGAGATAGATGCTGATAGAAAGAGCGTATACGTCCTCATGACGGTGACAGCTCCAGGATGTCCCGTAGCCGAGCCCTTAAGGGCCATGGTCGAGGATAGGTTGAGGGCATTGGGGTTTGAGGACGTAAAGGTGGAACTTACCTTTGATCCCCCCTGGTCCATAGACAGGATGACGGAAGAAGGAAAGGAAATACTGCGTGCCATGGGCTATCCTATTTAAATTTCCCTTACTACACTGAATGAACTTTCCACGTTAGAATAATCTCTATGCAGAGAGTCAGTCCGACTCGGATGAACCTTCTCATCCGCAAGAGACAGATGAAGATCGCCCGTCAGGGAGCCGATCTTCTCCGTAAAAAGAGGGACGCGCTTATGAAGGAGTTTCAAAAAATGCTAAAACCCATAGTTCAAGCCCACAGAGAGTTGGATAGGACGGCTAGAGAGGCGATTGCTCTCCTTTCATTGGCTTTAGGGAGGGATGGTCCGGAGGTGGTTAGATCGGCGGCTCTCCCAAGTGCTGGCAAGTTAGGTGTAATCAGGGAGGAGGAGAAGGTGTGGGGTGTGCGCATTCCCAATCTCAAACCGGTGGAGAATCTCGAAGGAAAGAGAACGAGGGGATACACCCTTTTGAGTGTCAGCGCTCGTATTGATTTGGCGGCCATGGCTTATGAGAGTCTCATGGCCCGCATCTTTGAACTCGTGCCCCTTGAAGCCCGGATGAAGAAAATTGGGCAGGAGATACGTAAGACCTCTCGGCGCGTCAATACCCTTGAGCAAAGGGTTATACCCCAGCTTCAGGCGGAAATGAGATTCATACGGCAGGTTTTGGAGGACCGTGAGAGGGAGGACAAGTTCCGCCTCAAACGTCTGAAGGCCAAAAAAGAGAAGAAGGTCTGATGTTTCTCCTGTTCCTATCCCAATGGTCCTACGGCTACAATAAGGTCGATTATAAGAATCTCAAGTGGGGTTACCTAGACGGGGAACACTTTAAGGTATTCTTTTATCAGGGCGGGGAGCGGTTAGCAGAATTTGCCTTGGGAGTTTTAGAGGAGGCCTACAGGGAGTATTTACCTTATTTCCCCGGAGCAATTAAAGATGGCGAGAAGATACCGGTGCTTATCTATGTTTCACCCAAGGATTTTCAGATGACGAACGTTTCCCCCTACCTTATACCTGAGGGGGTGGGAGGTTTTACGGAGGGTTTCAAGAGAAGAGTGGTCGTACCTTTCGCCGGATCCTACGATGAGTTTAGGCATGTACTCCGTCACGAGTTGGTTCACGCCTTTCAGTATTCCTACTCCAAAGGACTTTCGTCCATGTTTTCGTCTCCTCCTCCCCTCTGGTTCATTGAGGGGATGGCGGAGTTCCTCTCGGAGGGATGGAGTGTGCGCACCGAGGCGTATATGCGGGATATGGTGATAAACCTCAATCTTCCCTCCGTAGCAGATATGGACTACTACAGTGGCTATGTGGTCTATAGGTACGGTGAAGCTTTCTTTAACTATGTAAAGGATGTTTACGGGGAAAAAGCTGTGAGGGACTTTATAAGGTACGGTCTTTCAGGAAAGGTTAGGGGAGCTTTAAGGAGAATAACCCGCAAAGATATAGAGGACGTTAGCGAGGAGTTTTCTATGTATATTAAAGAGCGGGTTCTCAAAGCGATGGGGAGTTTCAACTTTCCCGACGACATAAAGAAATTGACTAACCGGCGCCGTGACCATTCCTTTTTGAATATGGGCACGGCCATATCTCCCGACGGTTCCAAGATCGTCTTTATGTCGGATCGTGGAGGTCGCATGGGCATATACGTGGTAGATCTGGCCACACGTAGAATTAAGAAACTCCTGACGGCCGGACGCTCCCCCGACTTTGAGAATCTTCACATTCTCAAGCCTTCCCTAAGTATATCCAGAAACAACCTTTTGGTTACTATCTCTCAGGGAACCTATTCCGATCTTCTGCATATCTACGATCTCAATACCTTCAAAAAGCTGGATAGGGTTGAGCTGAACTTTTTAGACGGGGCACATGGGGCTCGGATCTCCCCTGATGGTAGGAGGATCGCTTTTATAGGGTACGTTGCTGGTCAAACCGATCTCTACATCTACGACCTGGAAACCAAAGGATTTTATAAGCTGACGGATGACTTGTGGAGTGAGGATGACCCGTACTGGTATGACGACAGCACCATTATCTATGTGAGTGACAGGAACGATAAGGAGGAAATAGGCGCCTGGGCCATATACAAGATAGATGCAAACGGTGGTGAAACACAGTTCATTTGGGGACGCAGGAGGATTTTACGTTCCCCCATTAGATGGGGGGATGCTATAGCCTTTCTTAGCGATTACAAGGGTGCAGTAAATCTATTTCTACTGGATGGGGATAGCCTACGTCTTCTAACGGACTACTTCACGGAGCTTTCCCATCCCGACGTTTCCGAGAACGGACGCCTAGCCTTCTCAATGATGTGGGAAGGTGGTTGGGACGTTTTCCTGGCACCTTACCCTCTCCAGCCGAAGGCCACCGTTGAGCTGTCCTCACAGAAGGGTTATCCTCTGCCCGACTCCCAACTCATGGCCAAGGCTGTCAAAAGGCCCATGGGTTTTACCTTGGGCGTAGATATGATATACGGGAGCTTAGGTTACTCCTCCTTTTACGGTACGGTAGGGGCTCTGTACATGCTCTTTTCCGACATACCAGGTGACAATTGGATATTCGCTGAAATCTTAGGCCAATCCCAGAATATTGAAAACTCCGAGTTTATAATAAACTGGTATAACTTTAAGGGAAGGGTGGATAAACTCTTAGGTATCTCGCAGCTTTGGAACTTCAAGTACGTAACGCCCTACTTCGTGATAGAGAAGCGACTCTCTGGCCAAGTGGGTCTAATGTACCCATTCAACCGTTTCTTCCGGGCCGAAGGTTACTTTTCGGCTCACTACAACGTTTGGGTTCGGTTTCATGAGGATTCCCTTGACCATTACTACCCCTACTGTTACGGTCTGGGTTGTAAAGTTCCTTCGTTGACTTATCCTAAGGGGTACGAGGCGGCCCTTTCCTTCGTCTATGACGATGTTCTTCTGACTTACTTTGGTTCCACCGACGGTTTGAGGTGGAGGCTGCTCCTCGCATCCAGCCTTCCAAAATCACAGGTAGATTTTAAAACCGGTTTCTTCGAGACCATGTTCTTCAAGCGCATCACCTACCGTACGATATGGGCAAACCGTCTGGTTCTGGCCCGGAGCGTGGGCATACACAAGGATGCCTTTACGGCCGGAGGACCGTACGGTTTAAGGGCATACGATCTCTTCTACTTCTTCTACGATGAGGACGGCAAACCTGTGCGTTATCTGATAGGTAATAACCTGATACTGTGGAACTCCGAACTTAGGTTCCCCTTCCTAGATAGGTTAAAGTTCGGTTTTCTACCCTTTGAGATACGAGGTATAAGAGCCCTCCTTTTCTTTGACCTAGGTAACGCATGGTTCGATGAGGATTTACCCTTAAACAAGTTTCAACCGATAAGGGACGGGGCGCTTTGGGACCTGTACGCCGATGTGGGAGCTGGATTGAGATTAAATCTGGGTTACTTTCCTCTTCGCATAGATTACGCGTATCCTACAGATCTTAGACGTCTCTATCGGGGTCGTTGGGTTCTTTCCTTCGGGTGGGACTTTTAAGGTGCGGACGGGCTTAGAATCCCTCCCATGAAACTCTACGAGTGTGTCCCGAACTTCTCTGAAGGTAAAAACGAAGAGGTCGTAGCGACCCTGAGGAAGGCGATAGAGTCGGTGCCGGACGTCAAACTTTTGGATGTAGAGAAGGACCCGGACCACAACCGGAGCGTATTCACTTTCGTGGGAACATCCGAGGGTGTTCTGGACGCTGCCTTTAAAGCTATAAAAGTGGCTGTTGAGCTCATTGACATGAACAGGCACGAGGGGGCGCATCCCCGCATAGGGGCGGCAGATGTAGTACCCTTCGTACCCCTCTTCGATGCCACGATGGAGGAGGCCGTTAATCTGGCCCATAAGCTCGCCAAGAGGGTGTCCGAAGAGTTGAATCTTCCCGTCTATCTCTACGGTGAGGCGGCCCAGAAACCCGATAGGTACGACCTGGCCAACATCCGCAAAGGGCAGTACGAGGGGCTGGCCGAGAAGATGAAGGATCCCAACTGGAAACCGGACTACGGCCCGGATACTCCCCATCCCACGGCCGGCGCCGTCATCATAGGTGCCCGAAAGCTCCTCGTGGCTTACAACGTAAATCTGGCCAGCCGCAACCTCAAGGCGGCCAAGCGGATAGCCCGCCATGTGAGGGCTAAGACGGGTGGTCTGGCCTTCGTTAAGGCGCTGGGTTTCGACCTACCAACGAAAGAGATGGTTCAAGTGTCCATGAACCTGACCGACTACGGGAAAACACCCATCCATGCAGCGTACGAGTACGTCAAACTCTGGGCAGAGAGGTACTCCCAACCGGTGTATGAGTCCGAGATCGTGGGTTTGGTGCCGATGAAAGCTCTGGTGGACGTGGCCAAATTCTATCTGAAACTCAACGATTTCAAGACGGATCAGATAATAGAGAGCCGTATATACGACGGCTGGACCCTTGACCTCTATTTGGCCGATCTGGCCTCCTCCGAAGCTGTACCCGGTGGAGGGGCAGTCTCTGCCCTATCTCTGGCACAGGCTTCTGCCTTACTCTCTATGGTTGCGGGGATAGGCTTGAAGAGGAAGAAGTACAGGGAAAACTGGGAGAGTTTCGGGAAGATAAGGGACAGGGCCAAGCAAATACTTAAAAGAGCTAAAGAGCTCGTTAAGGAGGATAGTGATGCCTTCGCTAAGGTTATGGAAGCCTACGGTTTACCCAAGGATAGCCCTGAAAGGAGAATCAAGATAGATGAGGCGCTGGAAAAGGCAGCCAAAGTACCGCTGGAGACGGCCTTACTCTCGAAGGAGGTTCTACGTTTGGCCGACCAAATTGAACCTATAGCGCCAAAATCAGCTCACAGCGATGTTTCGGTAGCCCGTTACCAAGCGGAAGCTGCTTTTAAAGGTGCGATTGAAAATGTACGTATAAATCTCTCCTCCATGAAGGATGACACACGAAAAGAAAAGCTGAAGAAAGAACTGGAGAATCTTGAGCAAACTGAAGTGACGTAGCGCTTACGGCATCATCGTGGATCAAGCGGCTTTATCTTATTGCATCCGTTACAGCTTTACCATAGCTTCACCTCCCGGTGTTTTTCCACGGGGGTATAATACCCGCCTATGAGAAAGGGATTTTTTGTTTTGGGTTTTCTGTTGGTAGCCGGATGCTCCTCTCCATATGCCTCCAGCACTAAGATATACGTTCAACAGGATAACCTTGAAAAGGCCCTTGAAAACGCCAACAGATGGATCGCCGAGGATTCAACGAACGCCCAGGCCTTCCTTTGGAGAGGTATAATATACACACGCAAGGATAACTATATCAAAGCGGCCGACGACTTTAAGAAGGCTTTCACCTTGGACTCAACCTACATGGATAAGGCCAAGTTTGAAAAGACTGTTTCCATAGCCAGCCAACCCCTCATGCCTTACGAGGCGGTCTCCATAGTTTTCAGTAACGCTGCCTCCCAGCTTATACATGATGGCAAGTACGATGAAGCTCTCCCTTACTTGGAGTACTCCATAAAGATTAACCCCAACAACACCAATGCTTACCTTCTCCTACATGCCATATACAATGCCAAGGGAGACACGAAGAAAGCCAAAGAGTATCTGATAGAGGCCGTCAAACGGGACCCCAACAACTACCATGCCAAGCTCCAATTGGCCGTCCTCTACTCCTACGAGGGCAACAAAGATGAGGCCGAGAAACTCTTGAAAGAGCTCATAAAAGCCGTTGAGAGCGATACGACTGCCGACGATAAGGTCAAATTTGAGATCTACAAAGAGTTCGCCGTGCTGATGTTCGAGCTGGAAAAGTACGATGAGGCCATCAAGTACTTCAATAAAGCCTACAATATCAAGAAAGACGACTACGAGGTCCTGGCCAATCTGGGTAAAGCCTACGCTGCCAAGAGTGACTACGACAATGCCGTGAAGTATCTGAAGGAAGCTTACGCTCTGAAAAAAGATGACCACCGCATACTCCAATCTCTGGCCGAGGTTCTATCCAACAAGAAGAAGTATAAAGAAGCCCTGAAGTACATAAACGAGGCAATAGCCCTTAAGAAAGATGATCCGAATCTCTATCGGCTTAGAGCTAAGATCTACAAGGCCATGGGTCGTAAGAGAAATGCCGCTAAGGATCTTAAGAAGGCTAAGCAGTTGGAGAAGAAGGGCAAGTAACCATGAGGGGGAGGCAGTACGTAAGCGTACTCGATCTAAGTCGTGAGGAGACTTTGGAAGTGCTGCAGGTCGCCCAGCACCTAAAGATGCAACGCAAGGCTGGAGTGCGTACCAGCGATATACTGCGAGGTAAGGTCTGGGTGATGCTCTTTGAGAAACCCTCCCTTAGGACGAGGGCGACTTTCGAGGTGGCCATAAGGGAGCTGGGTGGCCACACCTTCTTCTTAGGCCCCAAGGAGGTGGGCTTAGGAAAACGGGAGCCGGTTAAGGATGTGGTGCGAAACCTTGCCCGCTGGGTGGATGGCGCCTTCGCTCGTGTGTTTGACCACAACGTTTTCAGGATCTTTCGGGAGTATGCTCCTTCTCTTTCGGTGATAAACGCTCTCTCCGATCTTGAACATCCCATGCAAGCGCTGGCTGACTTTCAAACCATGATAGAGGAAAGCGGAGATCTGGGTTTCCACCTCGTATATTTAGGTGACGGTAATAACGTTGCCAACTCCCTCATGCTCATGTCGGCCCTCTTAGGTTCCGATTTCACCATGGCCGTTCCAGAGGGATACGAACCTCCGAAGGAGATACTTGAGAAGGCACAGGAGTTATCCCAAAAAACCGGTGCGCGCATAAATATCGTTAGAGATCCGCGAGAAGCCGTAGCCCATGCCGATTTCATCTATACCGACGTTTGGGCCTCCATGGGTCAGGAAGCTGAGGCCGAGATCCGAAGGAAGATCTTTGCCCCTTACCAGATAAACCAAGAGCTACTTAAGTTCGCTCCTCAACACGCCAAGATAATGCACTGCCTCCCTGCCCATAGGGGTGAGGAGATAACCGATGAAGTCATAGAGAGCGAGAGGTCGTTGGTGTTTGAGCAGGCGGAGAATCGTCTGCACACCGTAAAGGCCATGCTCATAAAGCTATCATAATCATGGAACACTACAAAGGTTTGGTCAAAAGGCTGAAAGATCGAAGTTTTCGTTTGGTCGTGGTCGGAGGGGGATACGTAGGCCTACCTGTAGCCGTTGAGTTTGCCAAAAGGGGGGTCAAAACCACTGTTTTGGATGTAGATGGGCGTAAGGTGGAGTTGATAAACGCTGGTAAGAGCTACATCGAGGATATACCCTCCGATGAACTCGCTCCCTTGGTCGAAGAAGGGAAACTGTCTGCGACCACCGACCGCCATGCCTACAGGGGAGCCGACGTGGTGATAATAACCGTTCCCACACCCTTAGATGCCGAAGGTAATCCCGATCTTTCCTACGTTCTCTCAGCTATGAATGCCCTTAAAGAATACCTGCACCCTGGGATGCTGATTTCACTTGAGAGTACCACCTATCCGGGTACTACCGATGAGATGGTCGATCTGTTAGAAGAGACCGGCTTGAAGGTGGGTAAAGACTTTTTTATGGGACATTCCCCGGAGCGCATAAACCCTGGTGATCCGGTATGGAAGTTTCACAACACTCCCAAAGTAGTGGGAGGTGTGGAACCCCTATCCACGGATCTGATGGTACGTCTCTACTCCATCGCTGTGGAGAAAGTGGTACCCGTAAGTACGGCTAGAGCTGCTGAACTCACCAAACTTCTTGAAAATACCTTTAGGGCCGTCAACATCGCTTTGGTAAACGAGTTTGCCATGATCTCTCACAAGCTAAAAGTGGATATTTGGGAGGTGATAGAGGCGGCTGGCACCAAGCCCTTCGGCTTCATGAAGTTCCACCCCGGTCCTGGCGTGGGTGGGCACTGCATACCGATAGATCCCCTATACTTACTCTGGAAGGTACGTAGGCTGGGCCTTGATGCCGAGTTTATAGCTCTGGCAGACCGTATAAACAAGGGTATGCCCGACTTCGTCGTCTCCCTCCTTGAAGAGGCTCTTAGAGAAGAGGGCAGGGATCTGTCCAAGGAAAAGGTACTGGTGGTAGGTGTGGCTTACAAGAAAAACATATCAGATACGAGAGAAAGTCCCGCCTATCGGATAGTGGAACTTTTACGATCCCGTGGCACTAAAGTTCTCTATCACGACCCCTACGTCCCTCAGTTTATGGGGTTGAAAAGTATGCCTTTGGATAGGGCTCTATCCGAGACCGACACGATCCTGATAGTCACTGACCACGACAACATAGCGTGGGACCTCATAGGGGACAAAGCTGGTATAATTCTGGACGCCCGCAATGCCCTACGCAAGAGGGGCATAAGGCCTCTGGGTAGGTTGGTCGTACTTTGATGGACCTACGTAAGTTGGTGGAACGTTTTAAGGAAGGAGATGAGAGGGCTCTTGCCCGCCTCATAACCTACGTTGAGAACGATTGGCATACAGACGAGATCTTCCGACATCTCTACAAGTATACCGGCAAGGCCTACCGAGTGGGCATAACAGGACCTCCAGGAGCCGGTAAAAGTACCCTAGTGGATAGATTAGCTGTTTCCCTAAAGAAAAGGGGCTTCAAACCGGCTATAGTGGCTGTTGATCCCTCATCCCCCTTCACGGGAGGGGCAGTTCTTGGGGACCGCCTTCGCATGACCAAGGCCATGGAGAGTGGTATATACATACGGAGTATGGCCTCAAGGGGGAGTTTAGGAGGCATAGCCGAAGCTACCGGAGCCGTGGCAGACCTCCTGGATGCCTTCGGATACGATATGGTTCTGATAGAGACCGTAGGAGTGGGTCAATCCGAGGTGGATATAGTAAAAACAGCTGACACCGTGATAGTGGTTCTGGTCCCGGAATCTGGGGACGCCATCCAGGCCATGAAGGCAGGCCTCATGGAGATAGCGCACATATTCGTGGTGAACAAGGCCGATCGAGAGGGTGTGGATAGGTTCGTGCGAGAACTGGAAGCTATAATCTCTCTATCCAATCGGGATTGGAAGCCTCCGGTTATAAAAACGGTCGCCCTGCGGGGTGAAGGTATAGAGGAACTGACAGATGCTCTACTAAAGCATCGGGAGTTTCGCCTATCCCGTATGGATGAGATAAAACAGCAACGCCTGATAGATAGGGTAGAACAGATCCTCACGAGGAGGTTTTTAAAGAGCATACACGAGGATCATGCTCTAAGCCGCAGAGTTAAGGAAGCCCTTGAAAGGAAACGGACCCCCTATGAGGTGGCTAAGGCCATACAAGAAGCTATGGAGAGGGAATGCAAAGGTGGCTGATCATCTCCCGAAGAAAGATCTAACGCTTTCAACGACGTATTCCACCTGCCAATTATCCATCTCCGGATATATAGGCAAACTTAAAACTTCTTTGGCAGCCCGTTCAGCTTCCGGGAACTGCCCCTTTCTGTAACCGAATCTATCCCGGAGAGGTCTTTGTAAATGCATAGGGACAGGATAGAAAACCGAGACTGCCACACCACGCTGACGCAGATACTCTACCAGTTCGTCCCTCCTTTCTGTCCTTATGGTGTATTGGTGGAAGACGTGGTAATTCCCTTCAAGCTCTTTTGGAGTTTGCACCAGATCCCTTAAGGCTTCGGTATAGGTTTGAGCTATCTCCCTACGTTTCTCGTTCCAAATCTTCAGGTACTTTAACTTTATGCGTAGAAAAGCCGCCTGGAGCGAGTCTAGACGGCTGTTGTACCCGATACCTTCATGCACGTATTTTTCACTTTGGCAGTGAATACGTAACCGTTTTATCCTCTCTGCCAAGATGTCGGAATCTGTAGAAATTGCTCCACCATCGCCCAAAGCGGAAAGATTTTTGGTTGGATAGAAACTGAAGGCGGCCACATCTCCCAAGGACCCCACCGTACGCTCTCCACGTCGAGCACCCACGGCCTGGGCTGCATCCTCCAATACGGCTATCCCGTCAAATCGCATCTCTTCCACCTTTGCAGCTTGTCCATAGAGATGAACCGGTAGTATGACCTTGGTTTTAGAAGTTAAAGCCTCCTCGACAGCCTCAGGTAAGAGATTGAAGGTCTCCGGATCTATGTCGGCAAAGATCGGTTTGGCACCAACTAGCATTATGGCCTCCACCGTGGCATAGAAAGTGAAGGGTGTGGTTATGACCTCATCCCCTCTTTTCACATCTAAAGCCCGTAGAGAAAGAACCAGAGCGTCGGTCCCACTTCCCACACCCAAGGTGTGTTTGACCCCTAAAAAGGTGGCAAACTCCTTCTCAAACCGTTTGAGTTCTTCACCTAAAACGAACTGCCCGCTCTCAATTAACTCCTCCAAGGACCCCAAAAACTCCCTTTTAAATCGAGCATTCTGTTTTATGAGGTTGACCGGTGGAACTTTCAAGGCAAACGATTCTAAAGGTGCTAAACCTCACTAACACTTAGAACATAGGCGGCGGGGATATACACCGCACCGTCCTCGTGCCGAATGTGTAACACCAGATCTCTATCTACATCCATCAGTCTTCCCACCACCTCTCCACCTCCCGCTACCCAAACCGAGATCCTCCTCCCGATCGTGGCCAGTTCCTCTCTCCATCTACCAAACACCTCCTTAAAAGATAGATCGTAAATTTCCAAAAGCCCCTCCGCTATCCTTTCGGATAGAGCATCCAAGGGAAACTCCTTGCCCGTCAAAAGCCTCATGGTGGTGGCCGTGGGAATCGGAGGCACTTTTTGATTCACGTTTAGGCCTACTCCCACAACCACCAATCCCTCCCTTTCTTCAACCAAAACTCCCGCAAGTTTCCTTCCTTTTACGAATATGTCGTTGGGAAAATGTAGCTCGACCGGAAGATCCTTTAGAAGAGGTGAGACCACCCCTTTAACTACTGTGGCGGCCCCGATCATGAGCTTCAAGTTATCCTTATCCTCCCTCTTCCTAAAGAGACCGCTCATCCAAAGACCTCCGAGATTAGAGATCCACCTCCTACCCATCCTGCCCCTACCCGCCGTTTGAACGTCGGCGCGCACAAACAGAGGCACTCCATACTTCTCCTTTAAACGAAACGCCTCATCGTTGGTGGAGTCGGTGCGCTCTATACGGATAACTCTTCCTTCAGATTTTCTTTCCATTCCCTCAACTTCCTCATCCTCTCCTTAGGTTTCAGATAGTCTATGTACAGAACACCGTTCAGGTGATCAATCTCATGTTGGAGCACGCGGGCATACAGACCTGTCGCCGTTATCTCAACGGGCACTGGTTTATTTCCCTGTAACTCCAGAGCTTTTACAACAACAAGGTAGGATCTCTTAACGTCGAAGTACAGACCAGGAAAGGACAGGCAGCCTTCCTCATCCACATCCTCACCTTCACGATAAACCACGCTGGGATTTATGAGAATCTGAACATCGCTTTCCCTACCCGAAAACTCTGACCTATCCACGGATATAACCCGTTTCAACTCACCGATCTGATTGGCCGATAATCCTAAACCCTCGTGGGCGATCATGGTGTCGGCTAAATCTTCGGCCAGAGCCAGGATTTCCCCGCCCACCTCTTCCACGACCTCTGCCTTTTCACGTAGTATAGGATCAGGATATATCCTAATTTTTCTTACCATGCCTTCTTACCTCCTCCTCCAGACCCCTTATGGCCCCTTTAAGAAACTTCACCCGAACGCCGGGAGATATTTCCAGCACTACGATGTCGTCCTTCACCTCCACTACCGCTCCCACTATACCGGACTCAGTCACAACCCTGTCCCCCTTTTTCAAGTTTTCTATAAGCTGCTTGCGGCGTTTTTCCTCTCTCTGCTGTGGAAGGATGATGAAAAAGTAAAAGGCGGCTATCAATATGAGGAAGGGAAAGGCCAGGCTTAAGAGATCACCAAAACCACCTGACTGTTGCGTTATCAAAAGGTTAAGCATGCCAGGTATTATAAAACCGAAAGGGAACTTCCACATACCAGAGTACCACCTTAAAATATCCACGACAAGGGGGTAGTATGCATGAGGATACCAAGATCGTAAGAGGTCTGGATGAAGAGAGATTCCATAGGGAGGATGCGCACATTAACAAGTCTCTCAACTCCCATCGCCTCCCCATCTATCAGACCTCCACTTACATATTTGATTCCTTGGAGGAGGCCTATGGAGCCTTCACCGGTAAGGAACATCACCACATATATACTCGCGTCTCTAACCCCAACGCTCTCTATCTAGGGAGAAAGGTAGCCCTTCTTGAAGGTGCCGAGGATGGTGTAGCCTTTAACTCCGGTATGGCCGCCATAACTACAACGTTGCTAACGCTCCTTAGACCTGGTGATCGTTTGATCTCCTCTAAACCCGTTTATGGCGGCACTGGCGAGCTGTTCGCTTATCTCAAGGATCATCTCTCCATAGAGGTGGATGTGCTGGGACCGGAGAACTTCTACGAGGCTCTCGCTGGTAACTCCTATAAGGTCGCCTACGTGGAAACACCTGGAAACCCCACCCTCACGGTCTATGATCTTGAAAGAGTATCGGACTTAGCCCACCGGAGAGGAGCGGTGGTAGTGGTGGATAACACCTTCGCCACTCCCTTCCACCAGAAACCCATAAAGTGGGGAGCCGACGTAGTACTCCACAGTTCCACCAAGTACATAAACGGACATGGTGATACCATAGGTGGTGTGGTCGTAGGCAGAGCAGAGTTCATAGGCGAACTCCTACACACCACTAAGATGTTCGGTACTCTGATGCAACCCTTCAACGCTTGGCTAACCGCTAGAGGACTCCGAACTCTCGCTGTACGTATGCGCAAACATTCCGAAAATGCTTTGAGCGTTGCCCGTTTTCTGGTCGAGAGATCGGAGGTGGAGGAGGTCTTCTATCCAGGACTTGAGAGCTTTAAATACCACGGGATAGCCAAAAAGCAGATGGAAAACGGCTATTCGGGGATGGTATCTTTCGTTTTGAAGGGGGACAGGGAGAACCTAAAGCGCTTCATGAGGTCCTTACAACTGTTCCACTTTGCAGTTTCGTTGGGAGATACCGACAGCTTGGCCACGTCGCCAGCTTTAACCACCCACGCCCTATCTCCAACCACCGATTTTCCTGCCAATCTGGTTCGTCTTTCGGTAGGGCTGGAGGATCCGGAAGATCTGATAGAGGATTTAGAGAAAGCTTTGGATACGGCCTTCCAAGGAGAGTAGGAGAACCGTGGTAACCCTCCTACGCCTCCTGTTCCCTTACTGGCGTAGGGTTTTGGGGGGTATTTTAGTTTTGTTGATGGTGGACCTGGGTCAACTTGTCGTACCTCAGTTCATAAGGAAGGCAGTCAACGATATATACGTTGGCAACTATACCACGGCCCCTCGTTGGGCCTTTTTGATAATAGTTGTGGCGCTACTGTTCTCCGTTCTAAGGTTCTTTTGGAGATACTTCTTTATCGGTACCTCCCGCCTTCTAGAAAGGAACCTCAGGAGGAAACTCTATGAACATACCGTACGTTTGGATCCTTTTTTCTTCCAAAGAGCAAAGATAGGGGACGTAATGGCCCTCTTCACGAACGACCTGCAGGCCATAAACATGGCCCTGGGCATGGGAATGGTAGCCATAACCGACTTTTTAATATACACCACCTTCTCCATAATCGCCATGCTTCTAATATCCCCTAAGCTAACCGCCATGGTGGTGATACCACTGCCGCTGATAGGGGTCGTGATGTTCGTTTTGGGTCGTCTCATATACGTGCGTTTTCGCCAGGTGCAGGATTTCTTTGGCTTTCTAACCGAGTGGCTTAGAGATATACTTAGCGGTATAAGAGTGGTAAAGATATACGACACCCAAACCCGGCTCGCTGGGAGATACCGAGAGATCTCCGAAAGGTTTCTCAAGCTGAACCTTCAATTCGCTCTCATAGATGGACTCTTTCATCCTGCCATAAGCACCCTGGCGTACGTGTCCTTAGCCATCCTACTGCTGGTTGGTGGAAGCATGACCACTACCGGAAGCATATCTTTAGGCGACTACGTAGCCTTTAGTTCCTACATAGGTATGATGATCTGGCCCATGGTAGCTCTGGGCTGGTTTGCTAATCTCATACAGAGGGGGAGCGCATCCTACGAACGCATACGGGCATACCTCTCACGCCGTCCCTTAATAAAGGACTTCGGCAATAGAGAGATAAAGGACTTTGAAAGACTCACGGCTAAAAGACTCGTACTCTCGTTAGAAGGAAACGTCATCCTTAAGGGTGTCGAACTTGAAGTTTTTAAAGGGGAGTTCGTAGGAATAACCGGACCTACGGGTGCTGGCAAGAGTGTCCTTTTGAACACCTTGGTCAGGTTCTACCAGCCTGATTCTGGACTGGTCCTCATAAACGGTGTGGATTATCGTGACCTGGAACTCTCATCACTTCGTTCCTTAATTCTTCTAGTTCCCCAAGAGATCTTCGTGTTCTCCATGAGCATCGGCGACAACCTAAGGGTAGCCAAGCCCGATGCTACCGAGGAGGAGATGTGGTGGGCCTTGCGTATGGCAGGTCTGGAGGAGGATGTGAGATCTATGCCCGAGGGGCTTAACACTATAGTGGGAGAGAGGGGGGTGGGACTTTCCGGTGGCCAAAAACAACGCTTAGCCTTGGCGAGAGCTTTTTTGAGTCCAGCCCAACTGATCCTTCTGGATGAGTCTCTATCGGCTTTGGATTCGCAGACCGAGAGCAAGGTGGTAGAAAGCTTGAGGAAGTTGGGTAAAACGGTCATCTTAGCTTCCCATCGTATGACCTCCGTTTCCCGGACCGACCGTATATATGTTATGGTAGGGGGAAAGATAACCGAGAGTGGGACCCATGACCAACTCCTTAGAAAAGGCGAGATCTACCC
This sequence comes from Thermotogae bacterium, assembly GCA_013154295.1. Classification (GTDB taxonomy): domain Bacteria; phylum Hydrothermota; class Hydrothermia; order LBFQ01; family LBFQ01; genus JAADCS01. Next base: position 10,897 of record JAADCS010000137.1, on the reverse strand, counting down.
TCTCCTGTGGAAAGCCCATAGTGAGGGCATAAGGGGTCCCACACCGGTACCCTCTCACCCTTAAAATATCGTCTTCCGCCGGGGTGGCGGAATTGGTAGACGCGCATGGTTGAGGGCCATGTGGGCTTCGGCCCGTGCGGGTTCAAGTCCCGCCCCCGGCACTTTTTTTATCCTGAGGGGCGACTGGGGAGCCGCCCCGATGGTACCTTACTCGTAAGTACGGGTAAGGAAAAAAGGAGGTAGAGAATTGGAGAAGGAACTAAAACACACGACCATCGGGGAGCATTACATCGTGGAGGCATCGGGGTGCGACCCCGATATAATCGGGAACGTGGAGAAGGTTCAGAACATCCTAGTTGAGGCTGCTAAAGAGGCCAACGTCCAAATATGGTCCGTCTCTTTCCACAGGTTCCAACCCAACGGAGTGAGCGGTGTGATTGTGATAGCCGAATCGCACATATCTATCCATACATGGCCGGAGGTGGGTTACGCCGCTATAGACATATACACCTGTGGGGAAAACGCTCTACCGGAGAAAGCCGTTGAATACGCCGTAAGGAACTTTAAAGCCCAGCACGTTCATATAACCGAGCTGACCAGGGGTGTCCATGATGGCGACCACGTTTACTATCATACTCTAACCACCTGGGAGGAGATATCAAAGGAGAGGGTTTAAAGGTCGCCCTGCTTCTACCTTGTTACCGGTGTTGGCCGGAGGTTGAGGGTGTAGTTAGTGATGCTTTGAAGTTTTTCAAAGCAGAAGACATCTTTTTGGTAGATGATGGATCGCAAGATAAAAGTCTGACAAATTTTCTAGAGAAAACTGGAGTAAATATTATTAAACATTCTACAAATTTAGGGAAAGGGGCAGCTCTTAGGAGCGGTTTCTCCATCATACTGAAGCGTGACTACACCCACGTTCTGATGGCAGATGCCGACGGTCAGCACCCACTGGAACATTATCCACGATTCCTAAGGTTGGCCAAAAGGTACGATATGGTCATAGGCTCACGACTTGGCCATATGGGGGGTATGCCGATCCATCGCCAGCTCTCCAACCGCATAACCTCTACCTTCATATCGGTAATGGTGGGCAAACGTATAGAGGACAGCCAGTCAGGTTACCGTTTGATAAGCCGTAGAATTTTAGAGAGGGTTTCTTTGTCTCGGAATCACTACGATCTGGAATCCGAACTTCTCGTAAAGGCCCTGTGGATGGGCTTTACTGTGGGTTTCGTATCTGTGCCTGTTGTGCCTTCTTCTAAATCCTTCATCCATCCCTTACAGGACGTCCTTAGGGCTTTGAGTTTGGCCGTCGAACTTCTGGCCGGTAAAGCTTGAAACTACCCGATGAAAAACCTCCTCACGGTTCCGAGGTGTTAGGATATACACGGTGAAGGATTCCTTCAGGCGTCGTACCAATGGATGTACGTTCTTGTACGGTACTGTGGCGAGTATGGACGCATAACCCTGAAAGAACAGCCTTTCAACCGAGCGGGAGAAAGTTTCGCTAAAAAGCTCCATCCGCCCGATCTCATCCATCAGCATTATCTTAGAACATCCGGAAAAACAAGCCGCAAGTAATGGAGCTACCAGTTTTTCGAAACCTTCAACGTTCACACCATACCTTCCCACCCGAAAGGGGCTGTCATAGGTTGTGTGCGCTAAAAGAATTGAATCACCCTCCGTCGTTATAACACGAAATCCAACTCTCGTACCGTTCTCTCTTATCTCCTCGGTCCAGAAACCCACAAAGAGGTGAGGAAACAGTTGCCATACCCGTTTAACTAAGGTGGTTTTACCTACACCCGGTTTCCCGGATATTAGAATAACCGTTCTCATCATGCTCGAAGGGGGCAAAAGCCTACGGATTTCCAACCCACTGCGGTAATAACTAGGAGAAGTATCCCTCTCACCGATGGAATGCCCCAAGGCCTTTTGGCGGTATCCTCGTGTGATAAGTGAATCCCCCATGGGTCCCGCGGTCGTTTCATCAATGCGCCCATTATAGGCTCGATAACCATCTATGAGACAAAAATGTTCAAACTTCAAACACTATATACCCCATGTAAGCCCATTATGGAGTATATACAAAAAGGTCCCAAATTCTGAATCTTCTCCTATAAAATAGATGGTACCATGTCGGTGGTTCTCATAGGTGCAGCTCTTTTGGATCCCTCCCTTGAGAGGATGCGTCTTGCGGCGCGTCCCGACGACAGCGTTAGGGTCATCCTGATTTTAGAGGATCAAATGGATTACACCCGGTTCCTTCAGGAACATCCGACACGGATGAGTAGATCTGCCCATGTCGTTAAACGGCTGTTTTCCGAGGCGAAGAGATTGGCCAGAAGTACTCAAGGACCGGTGATAGACCGGTTAAGGTCCTTAGGAATACGCGACTACAAGAGCTTTTGGATAACGAACGCCATATCCGTAAGGACGACCTTCGCCCTTTTGGATGAACTGACTTCTATACCGTCGGTTGAGAGGATCATCCCCGACCGCAAGATACACTTGAATATGCCTCGCATAAAGCCTACAAAATCCGACTACAAGCTTGACGCCGTAGCTTCGTGGGGTGTTAGTAAGATAATGGCTGACTCCGTCTGGATAAACTTGGGTTACACAGGCCACGGCGTGATAATTGGTTCCATGGACACTGGTGTTATGGCGGATCACCCCGCTCTGATCGGTAAGGTGACACTCTGGTACGACCCCTTTAGCGGTTCCCCAACGCCTACGGATGACGGAGGACCATGCGTTTATCATGGAACTCATACCATTGGAACCATGGTTGGTGGAGATGGTCCCGATGCCTTTGAAGAGGATATAGGGGTAGCTCCCGGAGCCAGGGTTGCGGCCGTTAAGATTTTCGGCGAGGATTCCGGTTACTGTGTGGCTACCTATTCTTCCATAACCGAGGGTTTCCAGAAGTTCGTAGAGTGGAAGGTGGATAGCGGCTACAACATCGTGGCAGTAAGCAATTCCTGGGGAAGTGATAGCACCACGGATCTCTGGTTCTGGGATAAGGTTCAAGCATGGAGGGCAGCAGACATAATACCCGTCTTCGCTAACGGTAACGAAGGTCCCGGAAGTGGTACGGCCAACACACCTGGAAACTATCCCTTGGTCATAGGTGTGGGAGCTACCGATAACTACGACAACGTGGCCGATTTTTCCTCTCGTGGACCGGCTCCCAACATCAGTCCTTGGAACGATCCCACCTACTGGCCCCGTAGCGATTGGAACCTGATAAAACCTAACATAAGCGCCCCCGGTGTGGATATAACGTCTTCGGTCGGATCCTCCGGCTATACCACCTACTCCGGCACATCCATGGCCACCCCCCACGTTACTGGTGTGATAGCTCTCATGTTTGAGAGGAATCCCAGCCTGGATTTCAGTACCGTCTATAACATCCTCGTTGATAGCTCTGATCACTATGGCGATTGTGCCAGCTACCCCAACAACGACTGTGGATGGGGTAGGTTAAATGCCTACAGGACCGTTTTAGGAACACCTCCAGCTCCGTATCCCCATGTAGTAAAGCTGCGCACCGTGGTGGATGATGCCGCTGGCGACGGGGATGGTCGCCTTGATCCGGGTGAGCGAGCTAACCTCATAGTAACCCTGCGTAACGTCGGGGGAGCTGACGCTTTAGGTGTGGTGGGTAGTTTAACTTCCCTAACTGCCGAGGTCCACGTGCTGGATGGTACCTCGTCCTTCGGTACTCTGTCCCCTATGGATACGGCTAACAACGCCGGAGATCCTTTTGAGGTTCAGCTCGATTCTTCGGCTCTGGTGGGCAGGTACGCCATCTTCCGGTTGGTCGTAAACTACAACTCCGGATCTTACAGTGATACCTTCCACCTCTATCTGATGATAGGTAACCCCATAGATATGATAGTGGTGGATACTGGCACAGCTCTCTTAGGGGTGAGTGCCCTAACTGGTGGGCTTGGATCCCACACCCCCGACACCGCTGGTCCAGGTTTCGTATATCCAGAGGGTGGAGATAACTTTCTGGTGTACGGAGGTGTAGCTTTCGGGACTTCACCAGATTACCTCGTAGATTCCTGGATAACCATGGATCTGGCACATTACTGGGGAGGTGTTCTGTGGGATTCACCACGGATGGGTGATCAGCACGGTTCAGCTGGTTACAGCGACGCCGGCCACCCGATGGCCAAGGATATAAGACTGGACGTGGATGTATATGCCCACGATACCTACCGTCCCAACTGGGTCTTCCTCCGCTATAAGCTCATAAACGAAGGTTCTTCAACTGTCAGTGGGTTGTATTTGGGGGTGCTCGCAGATCTTCAGATACCCACTTGGAGTGGAGATGAAAACGTGGGAGTGGATTCCTCCTTGAACCTCGTGTATATATACGACCCCTCCTACCCACACAGGGCAGGATTGGCCGTAGTTGATGCTCCCTCTATAGTTGGATATGGTAGTTTCAATATGACCAACTTTTACGGCTTGCCCAACGATTCCAGTAAATGGATCTATCTCAACGGCAGCAGGATAGGTGAGAGCTGCCCGGTGGATTGCGGGGTTATAGCCTCCGTTGGCCCCTTCACACTAACCCCCGGTGATACGGTCTACGCCACCTTCGCCTTCGTAGGTTTTGATGACGTCGCTACGGCCGTTCGGGAGATGCCTTATGTGGCCAAACCTAGGATAGATGTGGATGTTAAAAACCGCAAAGCCGTGATCCACATCCTCTACATTGAGGGGATGCCGCTTGAGGTTAAGCTCTACTCCGTCTCCGGCCGTCTCATTGAGATTCTCTATCGAGGGAAATTCGTTGAGGATCTCCACATAGAAACCGGCACTATACCCATAGGCACTTACATTTTGAGTGTTAAAACCGAAGGTGGCACCTTCTTAAGGAGGTTCATCGTCCGATGAAATACAGGGGGCCGCTTTTGGCCCCCTATTCATTTTTTTCCATTTTTTTAGCAATTTCCAGGAGTCGTCTGTAAATCTCCGGTAGTTTGAAGAATAGGGCTGCGCTTCGGTTGAACTTCACCCTGTCTCTGGCAGGTATCTTTCCAGCTAAAACGCTTTTGGGAGGAACGTTTGAAGCTATCCCAGATCCTGCTGCTGCGATGCTTCCATCTCCAACTTCCACATGATCGGCAACTCCCACCTGACCACCGAAGACAACCCATGACCCTATCTTAGCACCTCCCGCTATGCCCGTTTGGGCCGCTATCACGGTATAAGGTCCTATCCTAACGTTATGGCCCACCTGAACCAGATTATCTATCTTACTACCTTCCCCAACGACAGTCTCCGAAAACGTAGCCCTGTCTACGGCGGTGTTGGCCCCAAGGCGCACTTGATCTTCAAGCTTCACCCTACCCACCTGTGGTATCCTCAACCAACCGGAGGAGGTAGGTACGAAACCAAAACCCTCTGATCCTATGACCGCTCCAGGATGTATCAAACACCTTCTACCTATTTCAACTCCCCACCCTACATATACGAAGGGATACAGAATACTTCCCTCACCGATGCGGGTCCTCGGTCCTACGTATACGAAGGGATACAGAACGACGTTTCTCTCCACTATGGCACCGGATGAAACGTAGGCAAACGGCCCTATATTAGCTTCAGGGTGGATCTCAGCCCCATCCTCTATGAAGGCCGCCGGACTTATTCCTTTAAAAGGATGATCGGGTTCAAACTCGTTTAGGAGCCGAGCCAAAGCCTGTCTATAATCTTTTACCTCCACGAAGACTTTGAAGCGAACAGGTGGTTTGATGGGTGCTATAACCATACCTACATCCTTCGCTATAGGAGATCTCCCATCCCATACTGTCATATCCTCCGGCCCAGCGGCATCCGATTCCGCTATACGCTTGGGTATAAACTCTTCATCTCCCTCTATCCAACCTCCCACCAGTTCAGCGATCTCTTTGGCTTTTAAACCTATACCTTCCATTCTAAGATAGCCATCCCTTATCCTTTAAAATTTCGTCTATGGTCCCAAGGAGTTCTTCTAGATCCTCAGGGGTAAGATCGCCCATATGGCCTATCCTAAAGGTCTTTTCCCTTAGCGGGCCGTATCCGTTGGCTATGACGTAACCTCTCCTTTCCAGTTCCTCCAACATTTCAGCTACTTTTATCTTACGGGTGTTCTTCACGCAGGTTATGGTTCTGGACCAGTACCCCCTTTCAGGGAACATATCAAACCGATTCTGTGCCCATCGCTGGGCCATTTCGGCCATCTTCTTATGTCTTTCGTAGCGGTTTTCAAGTCCTTCCTTGAGGATACGTCCAAGTTGATAATCTAAAGCGTAGATAAGGGAAATGTTAGGTGTGAAAGGGGTTTGGCGCTTCTTTCGGTAATACTCCCACATCCTTTCAAAGTTAAAGTACATCCCCCGGTTTTCCACCTCCTCACTCCTTTTCATAGCTCTGGAGCTAACGTAAGCCACACTTATACCAGGGGGAAGACCGAAGGCCTTCTGAACGCTGGCAGCGACGGCATCTACACCCCATCCTTCCAGTTCCAACGGCACTCCCAACATTCCGCTAACAGCATCTACGAGGACGAGGGTGTCAGGTGAAACGGAACGCACCATCTCTGCCAATTCCTTTAAGGGATTGGTCAAACCGGTTGAGGATTCGTTGTGGACTACCATGAAAGCGTCGTACTTGCCGGTCTTAAGTTCTTCCTCAACCATCTCTGGTTTAACCGCTTTACCCCACTCGATCTCTATAGCTTTTACCTCCTTGCCGTTGAGGAGTGCGGCTTCAACCCAACGTTTTGAAAAAGAGCCGTTTACGGGTATGAGGATCCTCTTTTTGACGAAGTTCCGTATGAAACCTTCCAAAACACCCGTGCCGGAAGAGGTAAAGACGAAGGTATAATAGTCAGTATTGAAGAGTTTCTTGAGATTTCCAATGACCCTCTCGTATATCTGGGAAAATTCTTTGCTCCTATGTCCGACGAGGGGTAAGGATTGGCGTTCCAATATCTCTGGCAAAACTTCAACGGGACCTGGTAGGAAAAGTTTCTTATGCATGAGCTTGCGATTGTACGGGTGAAACGACCACGTTGGTCTCGCCTTTATGATTTAAAGATGGCGAAGGTGTCATTACATCTTCTTCGGGAACTTTACTCCGAATCTGTAAAAATTTTGGGAAACTCCTATGCCCCATACTCCAACTTTCACGTGGGAGCAGCGGTTCTGATGGAGAACGATCGGGGGGAGAGGAAAATGTTTACGGGAACCAACGTGGAGAATGCCTCCTACGGCCTGACCGTGTGCGCTGAAAGGGTAGCCCTATTGAAAGGTGTATCTGAAGGCTACCGTAGAGTTGTGGCTCTCTCTTTGGTGGCGGAAAGTGATGGTGAGATCAAAGAGGTAGTACCATGCGGAGCTTGTCTTCAGGTTATGGCAGAGTTTGGCGATGAGAACCTGCCCGTTTATAACGGCGCGAAGGTCTTCAAATTAGGTGACCTCCTACCTCACACTTTCAATCTTAGGGTATGATCCCAATGAATAATCTCTACAACGTGGAAAGTCTTCTCCGGTGGATCTGGTGGAACGTCGAAAAGGTCCTCCACCTTCCCACTCGATGGCCCCCTAGGCCGCTCCAAAGCTTTCAAGTCTCTCAAAGGTAACATCCTTTACTATGCGTTGAGAAAGTGACCGATACCTGAGGAAACGGATAGGAGACACCTTAGAAGCGGGAATACTAGCGTTTTATACTATTTGCATATATTGTTTCTTTTATTCTCCTGCAACTACAGTTTCCATTCAAAATCATATTTTAAAAGCTATATACAGCACAAAAACTTGATAATAGATGTACCATGTGAATTGGTCTCACTGTGAGGCTGATCGGCCTCCAAGTGAAACCACCGAATGATCCGCTTCGGGTCATTTGACGGTTAACGATAGAAGGGTATTACACCGCAATCGTGGGTCTCATTCCGTAGTCGCAACGCCAAAAATTTTAGGTTGGGAAACCAATCCCTTAACCCAACCTTGAAGAGGCGGTGCTGTTAAATTGTATTATAATTTTGATGTAATCACTCGACCGGACACAGAATTGTAGGTATGTACCCCTGCTCCTGAGTCCTCTACCTTCCTCCTCTTCCCCATCAGCGCTATCTTCCTCCCGTAGTATCCGCCCCCTTTGTCTTCTTTCTATCTCTTTAGGTACTCTTTTCTCTCCACTCTCATCATCGCTTCGTAGAATAGGGCTAATTCCTCTTCTAACGTTAGCCCTTTCCTTACCTCTCCTTCCCCATAACCCCCTTTTTGCCCTTTAACGCACAACTCCTGAATACTATGTGCTCTTGGCTCTTTCTATCATCTCCAAAAACTCCTTTTCGCTTAGAATGGGGATTCCGTATCTTTTAGCCTTCTGCAGTTTAGAACCGGGGTTCTTGCCCACTACCAGATAGGTTATCTTGCGGGATACAGTGTTGGCTACGTTTCCTCCGAGCTCCTCGACCATTTTCTTAGCCTCACTACGGGAACAACATTCAAGCTCTCCTGTAAACACGAAGGTTTTACCGTTCAAAGGTCCTCTCTTCTCTTCGTCGTATAGTATCTTCACACCGTATTCAAACATCTTCTTGATGGTGCGACGATTGTGTTCGTCTGAAAAATACTTAACTATAGCTCGGGCCGTCTCTGGACCTATGCCCTTGATTCTCATCAGCTCCTCCTCGGTAGCGTTCATCAGGTCCTCAAACCGGGGGAAGTGTTGGGCCAGAAGCTTGGCCGTTGCCTGGCCTACCGAGGGAATACCCAAGGCGTATATGAAGCGATGGTATGGAACCTTCTTGGCCCTCTTTATAGCCAGTGCGAGTTGCTCGGCCGAAACGTCGGCGAAACCCGGAAGTTTTAGCAAATCCTCTTTCGTTAGACGGAATATGTCAGCTAGATCTTTGACCAGACCTCTCTCAACGAGAAGGCGAGCTGTTTTCTCGCCTAACCCTTCTATATCAAAAGCATCTCTGCTGGCCAGATGTCTTATGCTTGCAACCAGCTTAGCCGGACATGAGGCGTTGACACATTTTAGAAAGGGACCTTCCTTTACCACCTCACCACCGCATACAGGACATTTTTCAGGTATAGGTATGGGTTTTTCTTTACCGGTTCTAAGTTCCGGTATAGGTTTTACTATCTGGGGGATAACATCTCCAGCTCTGGATACTATCACGGTGTCACCTATCATAACACCCAACTTTTGGAGTATTTCTATATTGTGCAGGGTGGCTCTAGAAACCACAACACCTCCTATTTCTACGGGTTGTAGCTCGGCCACCGGGGTGATCACGCCTGTACGTCCAACTTGCCACACGACGTTCAAAAGTTTGGTGGTTCTCTCGCGTGGTTTGAACTTAACCGCGAATGCCCAACGTGGTGCCCTGGCAGTATAGCCTAACTTATCCCACAGCTCTATCTCATCTACCTTTACGACCAAACCGTCCATCTCGTAATCGTAGGAGTCTCTCTTTTCCTCCCATCGTTTATAATACTCCACGATAGCGTCATCGGAAGCGGTGACAAAGGGATCCGGCGATTTGAATCCCAACTCCCTTGCAATCTTCAAGAATTCGGACTGTCGCTTAAATTTTATTTCACTCTTCCCAAAGCCCCAAACGATAAAATCCAACGGCCTCTGTGCGGTTATACGGGGATCAAGCTGCATCAGGGAACCAGCGGCTGCGTTGCGGGGATTGGCAAAGGGACGTTGTCCTTCTTCTATGAGACGTCTATTGAGTTCAGCAAAGGCCTTTTTAGGCATCACCACCTCTCCTCTGATCTCTATGGAGACGTCCTTAAAAAGTCGCAGGGGAACACTCTTTATAGTGCGAGCATTGGGGGTCACATCCTCACCCACATATCCGTTGCCGCGAGTTATAGCCCTGACCAGAACTCCTTTCTCGTATATCAGCTCCAGGGAAGTGCCGTCATATTTGGGTTCAACACAGAATTCAACCTCACGTCCCACCATCTCCCTTATCCTACGTAATCTTTCACGCAACTCCTGCTCGTTCCGGGCATCGTCCAGTGAGAGCATTGGAACGCTGTGGGGAACTTGGGGAAACTCACGGCGTGGAGGGGCACCAACACGTTGAGTAGGAGAATCGGGAGTTATAAGTTCGGGATAACGGCTTTCCAGCTCCATAAGTTTTCGTTTGAGCTGGTCATATTCGGCATCGGATACCAAGGGATCGTTTAGAATGTAATAATGGTAATCATATTTCCTTATAAGTTCCCTCAATCGCTCCACTTCTTCTTTTACTTTTTTGGGTATCTTCATAGAGAGAATTTTACCCCTGCCATCTTTATGTGACTGGAGATTTGGGTAAAGGTTTTGGAACCCTTTGGTTGCTTAATACTATTTTGCTTCATGAAGGTCATCGTTTGTTGGGCATTTGATTTCTTTTATCGGGTAGTGCAGAGAGACAGCACTTTTTCGCATAGGAAAGAGTTCCCGCTATCACGCTTCCTATTTTTCGTTTCTTTGGAGAAACGAAAAATAACCGTACATGAATCGGTTTCACTGTGAGGCCAAATAGCCTCCAAGTGAAACCACCGAATGATCTTTTTAATGGGATGTTTGGCGAAAAAATGGGGTCAAGATGGAGGCAAAAGATATATACTCCACGTGCCCACGAGCCTGTTTCCTATACTTCTCATTTCTACCATATAATTCTGTTTCATGCTGTTTTACTTCCTCTTCAAAGTTATAAAAGACGAGGACTGGTACTCCGACAGCATAAAGAAGGCGTTGGGAGTGAAGGAGTACGAATATAAAGGGTGGTTCATAATCAATTGGGATACCGTACCCGCCAGAGGCATGGTTCCCAAGCCTGACGGGGAGATAGTGAGGGTGGAGGGTGAGCATATAA
>JAADCS010000148.1 GCA_013154295.1 Thermotogae bacterium | reverse complement strand
CTGTGGACGAGAGGGCCCGCCGGCTCAAGGAATGGATGGAAGCTCTGGCCAAAAAACAGCAGGAAGCTGAGCCTGCTGGTCAGTAGCGTATCAAAGGCCCAGAGGGTGCCCCGAAGGGTCCACACCCTCTGGGGATGGAGGTGAAGTCGAGTTATTCAAGATCAGCGCACTATGAATTTCCTGTGAAATACCTTTCCGCTACTGGATCGAAACTCTACTATGTATATCCCCGGCCTGCGGGGAAGGGGTATGCGGGTATTGGGACCAATGTGGACGGTTTTCAACAGACGACCCTTAATATCGAAGATTTTCACCAGGCCACCTTCGTCGAATAGGAGTGAGTTGCTTTCTCTTACCACGACCGGTGTAATGGAATCGTCGAATACGAAACCCACCTTATCTACTACTGCGCTCGTGGATGAGAGCAATTTAGTATTGGTAGTGCTGGAGTAGAGGTCTATCCTGTACTGGATAAACTGGACCATCGAATCTATACCGGAAGGATGGCACTTGATACTATCCACTGGATTCCCATATGCATTGCACAGGGCTATGGAGTTGATCTCTTGCCAGTCGGAGGATAGCAGGGTACTGAGACTTCTACCAAATCGTACGTATATTTTTGCCAGCTGAAGGTTCCTTCCCCAGATCAGTATGGAATCCCATTGCCAGCTTGCATGAATGTCCGGCCCGTTGATATCCAATATATGGGATGCCATTTTGGCCGAATCTGCGTATATGAGCTCCGCAGAATACCAGTATAGGCCCTCTCTCGTACTTTTGGTTCCTGCCCTGACCAGCAGGTCTGCATCCCCGTCACCATCGAGATCTCCGGCTCCGACTCCGAAATAGCTCCTGCGGGGGATCTCATTCAATTCTGAACGTATGGTAAAAGAACCCGTAGTGGTGTCGCTTATGAGTATGTAAATAGTGCTATCCTCGGTTGTAGTTTCATCTGTGTACGATGCCACGAATATATCGGGATACCCGTCCAGATTGAGATCACTGGTGGCCACGCCCATGGGATGAGGTATATGGGCGCTGTAGAATAGATTGAAATTGCCCGTTCCATCGTTGCGCAGCACTTTTACCACATTCGCATTTCTCAGAGAGACCACTATGTCCATGTTGCCATCGTTATCTATATCGGCAGTGGCCAGTCCATAGTATCCATTTCCATAGCCCGTTTCTATAGGGTGGGGAGTGAAGGTCAAACTGCCCTCGTTTCTATACCACACGATGCCATCGTCGAAGGTTGCTACAATGTCCTGGTAACCGTCCCGGTCGAAATCAGATATTATTACATTCCAGCCTCTTCCCAAGGAGGGATTGGACACTGGATATTTCCTGTAGAAATGGGCTCCATAGTTTGGATCGCTGCATCCATAGGCTCCCGGGGTTCCTTCGGGAACTCTTTCGAGTACGTAGAGTTCCCCTATGTTGAAGTGGGTAACGGCAATATCTATATCCCCATCGTTGTCCAGATCTCCTGTATAGATACCTTCCGCTTCTCCTGACCCGGCAAGGCTTCCATCGCAAGTACCGGTCAGGGATTTACAGATCACGCACTTCTCCCAGTCGGTGTTGTCAATGTTGAGCAGTAGCACCACGTCCTCTCCCCTTTTGCTGTGGCCGACGGTGAATAAATCTATGTCTCCATCACCATCTGCATCATTTTCGTGGATTTCATCCACACTCCGCACGGATGCCACGTAGGTGGAGGTAAAGTTGCCTCTACCGTCGTTTATGAATACCCTAATCGGTCCCCATCCATAACTTTCATCGGTGACCACCAGATCCGGATATCCGTCTTGATTCACGTCGAAGACGTCTGGATCGTTGTCCCATCCCCCGATATCAGGCATTATCAGGTGTTCTTCGAGGAATAATAGTCGCCCTTTTATAGTCAGGACGTCAGAAGCGTTCCTGAAGCTCAGATCTCCCTGGATGATACAAAAGGAGTCGTCGAAGGAAGCACTTATTACACTGCAGGAGTTATAGCAGGATGGATCCTCCACGCTGCATTGAAAGAGCGCACCTCCCCCCCAATCCATTTGATTTATATGAACCAATGAGAAAATAGCAGCTAATATTAGCATGTTATCAATTTTAAAGTGTTCAAGCAGCAAAATAGCCTACAAAGTAAATCAGAAATTGAAAAATTGCGAAGTGTTCAGCATAGTGTTATCCGGAGAAACTTTTGCAGGGTGTAGACTTATGACCTGATATGAGAAGGTTGCTACTGATTTTCGTTCCCATTGGAGTCCTGATGGCCCTTTTCTTGGGCGGGTTGAAGCTGGCTTTGATCGTGGGAGTCGGTATGATTTTGGCCATGGCAGTTATCTGGAATATGCCCTGCGGCAAGGCGGGAATGATGGTCCTGTTCGGTTCTATTGCTCTCGTATACCTGTCTTCTATTCGAGAGACTTTAGGGGAGGTGGGGTTTTGGCTCATACTCCTGTGGACCCTGACCGCCTTTTTCCTTACCTATAAAAAAGCTGCCCTCGATGGAGAGGCCGGCTGCGGAGCGGTTTGCCCAATTGACGTAGAGAGCTAAGCAAAATTTCAGATTATTTTTGAGGAATCAGGGATGACTGACCGGGAACTGCGGGAAAGCGAATCACATAAGTCTAAGTTCATCAAAATCTTAAAATTATGACCTTTTTAGTGGGTTGATTTATTGCTTACTCCCCTCTAAAATTTAGCTGAGGAGGGTGCCAGTATGATAGATTTAAAGGATATTTTGAGAGAAGTGTCCAGTTTCGTCCCCAGCGTATGGGGTATAATCGTGGTCAGTGAGGATGGTTTGCCCATAGATCACGCCTTCACCAGAGCCCTGAACGTGGACGATCCCCTGATAGTGGCGGGATTGTTGTCATCTGCTACGGGCCTTCTGGAGAACCTTATGAAGGAACTGGCTGATTCCTCCACTGATCTACTTTATGCTCAGGGAGACAAGATTTCTATTCTGGTGGGAAGGGTCTGTGAGGGATATTTGGCATTCCTCGCCAGCCCGGACACCAAGCTCGGCCCCCTTCTCATGGAGTTCAAAAAGTATTCCAGGATTATCGAAGAGAACTTTAAAAAGATATTCAAAGGAGAGCAGACATGAGAGACCTCGTTAAAGAATTCATCAAAAACGAGGGGATGGTGCTTCCCTCGAGCTTTGTAGTGGAGATATACTCGCAGATTCTGCGATTTGCGGGGGGATTCGCTGGTCTAATTCAGGCGGGTTCCAGGAAGGCAGGAGAAAGTGCTGCCCGTGTGTTCAAAGAAAAGTACAAGAGTACCATTAGTATCGAGGAAATCCCTCAGCTATTGACTATCTTCTTTCAGGAGGCTGGATTTGGCGATCTGAAGGTAGAATTGGATGGCGATAAACTGAGGGTGGAGGTGATAGATAGCCCCCTCCTGAGGGTTAGAGGGAAGGTGGAATCGGCGCTGAAGCCCCTGCAGGGGGCCATAGAGGGTTTTTTATCGGAAATGCTGAATAAGAAAGTCTCCGCCAAGGTAAGGGACAAGGTCATAGAGGTGAAGATCTGATGAAGAATTTGGCCCAGATGCTGGAAGATATACGAAAGGTGTTGCCTGAGGTTTGGGGTATTGCAGTAGTGGATGAAGAGGGATTTCCCATAGATTACGCCCTTGCCCGTCATCTGGAGATGGAGGATCCAATTATTCTGGGAGGGTTGCTTGCTTCCGCAGTGGATCTAATGGAAAGACTGTTGGGTGAACTGGCCGATTCATCTTTGAAGGTGATCTACTCCAAGGGGGATAAATTGATAATGGTGGCCGGAAAGGTGACCAATGGATCCTTCACCCTCCTGGCCGACACCAATGTGAATATCGGTCCCCTTCTTATGCTTTTTAGGGAATATAAGGCCAAGATCGAGGAGTTTATGCGCAATATAGTTTAGTAGTAAAGCTCCCTCGAGTACCAGTTCTTCATGCTTACTTCCTTTCGTATGGAAGGAATTCTCATCAGTACTCTTGCGGTAAGATAGCCTGCCACGAATCCTCCCACGTGGGCCCAGAAGGCTACCCCGCCCATATTCATAAAGGGAAGGGATAGTATACCGGAAAAGAGCTGGGCCAGAAACCAGAAGCCTATGTAGAACCAGGCGGGGATCATGATTGCCTCCACGAAGAAGGGAGGAATAAACACCAAAGTGATTATGCGGGAGGAGG
>JAADCS010000040.1 GCA_013154295.1 Thermotogae bacterium | reverse complement strand
AACCAGAAGCCTATGTAGAACCAGGCGGGGATCATGATTGCCTCCACGAAGAAGGGAGGAATAAACACCAAAGTGATTATGCGGGAGGAGGGGAAGAAGACCATATAGGCACCCAGAACACCGGAGATTGCTCCGGAGGCCCCGATTACGGGTATAGTCGAAGTGGGATTGGTAAGCCCCTGGACGATGGCGGCCACCACACCCCAGAATATATAAGCTATCAGGAATCCGAAGTGGCCGAGAACGTCCTCCACATTATCTCCGAATATATATAGATAGAGCATGTTTCCGGTAATGTGACCAATATTGCCGTGCAGGAACATGTAGGTTATGAGGGATGCGAAGTCCCCCTTCTGGAAGAATTCCCTTGGGATGAAGCCGTATTCACGAATGAGCTCTATGGGAGATGGGTAAATGAAGTACTGCCAGATAAAGATGGCAATATTAACCACCAGGAGGGTATACATAACCCAAGGCCTTCTGAAAGATTTGATGGAATCGGTTATGGGTATCATGTTTCCTCTCCTTCCAGTTTTGCAAGCTTCTTGCTGATTTCCTTTTCTATCATCTTGGCGATCCTAAGGGCCCTCAATCCATCTTCCCCTGTTACATGGGGATCCCTGTCCTCCACGATGGATTGGATAAACTCCATATCCTCGAGCTTCAAGGGTTCGGTAGATCCATCCATGTTTAAAAAATATGGAATTATCGCTTCATCCCCCCTCTTTATCATGTGGCCGTTCCTGGACATGAGATTGAGGGAAAAGTAAGCATCCCTCTGGAAGATGCGAAATTCTCTCGTCTTTTTAATGGATACACGGCTGGCTGTCAGAGTGGCAACTGTTCCAGAAGGGAATTCCAGTCGGGCATTGGCTATATCCACCTTGTCCGTAAGCACTGGCGCCCCCACAGCGCTTATTGATATGGGCTCTTCCCTCGTGAAGTATAGGGTAAGGTCTATATCGTGGATCATGAGATCCCTTATCACGTCCACGTCTGTTCCCCTTATGTTGAAGTATGCTATACGAAGGGCTTCTATATAGAGGGGGAAGGTAATCTTGTCCCTCACCGCCAGGATGGCAGGGTTGAAGCGTTCGATATGGCCCACCATGAGCTTGAGTCCCTTCTGTCGGGCTGTTTCCACGAGGCGGGTGGCCTGTTCCACTGTTTCAGTAATGGGCTTTTCCATTAAAAGATGCTTCTGGGCTTCCAGTATCTGAATTCCAACCCTGTAATGCTCAGTGGTAGGTACAGCGCAGATGACTGCATCTGTTTCGTCGAGAAGGGCATCGAGGGAAGGGAAGGCTTTTACGTTGTATCTCTTAGCTATGTCCTCCATCCGCTGGGGATCTATATCGTACACACCCGTGAAATCCACATGGGGATCATCTATTTCGGATAACACCCGGGCATGGAGGCTCCCCAAGTAGCCAACCCCGACGATGCCTATACGCAACCTGTTCAATTTTGGTTTAGCGGAGAGGAAATGGCTTGTTATCGGTGAAAGCAGGTGCCGTCAGGGGCATGGTACCGTATATCTGGAGAGAAAAACCTTTGAATTTGAGTCTCATGTCGAAATGGGCGAAGTTGGAGGAATAACCCCTGTACCGGAGGGTGGACAGTCCCACGTTCAGGGTATAATTGGGCTTCTGGAATACCTGGTACGAAGTGGAAAGCCCCATCAGCCCATTACTCGATGCGAAGGCTTGAACCGAGCCATTGAAAGCTAAGAGTAACCCCAACATTGCTCAAAATTATAAAGCGCAGGGGAATCTTCCTTTAAAAGGGGGTCTTTCGCCCCCTATACGTCGAAGTAAAGGAAGTATTCTGTTGGTGTAACGGTGGTTTTGTATAATTCTATGTCGTTTTGGAGCTTGTAGTTCACCAGCTTATCTATCAGTTCGTCGCTAAAAGCCCCGGTGGAAGTCAGCAGAGATCTCTTGGCCGAGAGTTCCCTCAAGGCTTCTTCGAGTCCCGGAAGAAGCTGGGGCAGGCCCTCCCTCTCTTCCCTGGTCAGAGCGTAAATATTCTTTTCCATGGGATCTCCGGGATGGCGCTTATTCTCTATGCCCTCCAGGCCTGCTATCAGCAGAGCGCTCAGGGCCAGGTAGGGATTGGATGATGGGTCGGGAAAGCGCACCTCCACCCTCTTGGATGCGGGAGTCCTGGAGTACATGGGAACCCTTACTGCTGCGCTTCTATTACGCTGGGCGTATATCAGGTAGGTTGGGGCTTCGTAGCCCGGAACCAGACGCTTGAAGGAGTTGATGGTGGGATTGGTGAGGGCAAGGATAGTGTTGGCATTGTGCAGTATACCTCCGATGAAGCTCATAGCAGTACTGGACAGCCCACCATACTGATCCCCGGCGAAGGTATTCTTTCCATCCTTCCAGAGGGAGATATGGACGTGCATTCCCGATCCATTGTCTCCAGTAAGGGGTTTGGGCATGAAGGTGACTGTCTTTCCGTACTTCTTTGCCACATTGCGCAGGACGTACTTGTACCACATGATCTTATCGGCCATGTTTACCAGGGTGTCGTACATTAGGTCTATTTCTCCCTGGCCTCCGGTTGCCACTTCGTGATGGAAGGCCTCGACGGGAATGTTAAGACTCTCCAGTATCTCGCAGGCTTCTGCCCTGATATCCTGCAGCGTATCCCATGGGGGTACGGGCAGATAACCCTCCTTATGGCGTATTTGATATCCCAAGCCCTCTTCCTTGTCGGTGTTCCATATGGCCTCGGCAGAATCTATTTCATAGAAGGCTTCCCGACTGCTTAGCTTATAGCGAACTTTGTCGAAGATGAAGAATTCCACCTCCGGGCCGAAGTAGGCCTCGTCGGCAAATCCCTTTTTCTTCATGTATTCGTAGGTCTTCTTTGCCACAAATCGGGGATCGAGGGGGTAGGGCTCTCCGGTGAGGGGATCGTGTACTTCGCTTATGAGAACGGCCGTCTTGGGGGTCATGAAGGGGTCTATCTTTACGGTGGATGGATCGGGTTTGAGCAGCATGTCGGATTCATAGATTTCCTGCCAGAGCTTTATGGAGGAACCATCGAATCCTATTCCGTTTGCGATTAGGTCTTCGTCTATTGCATTGACGGGAACTGTAATATGATGCCATACTCCCAGAATATCCACAAAGCGTATATCCACGTTCCTGACTTTCTCCGCCTTCAGGAAATGGATGAGTTCCTTCGCATCCATGACATACCTCCACCATTAGAGTCGAAGAGCGATCTTCGTTGAGACCCCGTTGTCTTGATGAAAGGGCCACGCCGTTGTGGCCCTCGATTGAATGGGCGGTGCAGGAGTCGAACCTGCGACCTCCACGATGTCAACGTGGCGCTCTAACCACCTGAGCTAACCGCCCAGTTGCTCCTAAATTTTAAAGGTTAGTATCGGCCACTTCAATATGCCAAGTTCTCCTCTCTTGATATGTAGTGAACAGTCTGCAGGGAAGAACTATGGCATTGCTGCGGGAGAAAAGAAATGAAAAAATTCATGGAATGCAGCTTGGCTGAAGATCGCTTCTATTGGATTAATGGAGTGGATTTGAATAGAGGAAAGTATTGCCGATAATCGATTTAAATGCGAGATGGGGGTATCTACTATCTAAAACTTTATCTATGAACCTTTCCGCAGTCTTCTCATAATTTCCAGCCCTCACTTTTCAGCCCCTGTACCGATATGGGACAGATTCTTCTTTTAACCTTGGTAATAAGGACTATGGCAAGGTACAGAATACATATCTGCATGCCTACGTCTATCCAGTATAGGAGAGGTGTTTAAAGCTTCAATGCATTGCCCTTGCTTTTATGCTTGGCTCTGAGAGGTCTGTTTTTGAAGTGTCATAATAATAACCTGTGGAAGGCAGTACTCTCGACGACTTTTCTTCTACTCCTCCAAAAAGAAGTTTGCTCTTGAACCTTCTCTGCTTCCTTTCCAAATAATTTCCTCTGCAACTGTTGTCTTCCTGTTCGTGGCCAGTTTTTCATTTGGATTTCATGCTAAACGTCGAATGGAATTATCCCTCCATCTGTGAAAGCATTGAGTCGGGTAAATGACCTCCGTTCAGGATGGAATCTGAAATTCATATAGCGATGCGGGAAATCTATATAGCCCTTTCCTTTCGAAAGAGACAGTTTAAAATTTGGAACCATACGGAAGGTAGTTTATGGCATTTATTTTGATGAGTTTTTTCTATTCGG
>JAADCS010000071.1 GCA_013154295.1 Thermotogae bacterium | reverse complement strand
CTACCCGGTAGATGGGCCGCAGGTGTAAGCCCCGCAAGGGGTTGAGCCGAGCGGTTCCAATAGCCCGAGGATTTCGTCGCCTCACTTCCCCGCGCTACCTGTTTTTTTATTTTGCCGTGAAAAGTAGATTCAAGTGGTTGTTCCGTAAGTTTGTAGGTAAAAGTGGGGTTTCTTTCATCTATAATACTCCGTACGGTTTTTCGTTGAAATTACGAGGTAGGTATGGTCTTGAGTACTTTCTAACAGGTCAAGAATCAGGAAGTCTGACCCTACTTGAAAGGATTTTGCAGAGAGGTGATGTGATGATCGATGTGGGGGCGTACGTTGGGTTATTTTCTCTCAAAGCTTCCCAGTTGGTAGGAAGAAAGGGTATGGTTTTTGCCTTTGAACCTAACCCTAAAGCGTATGCTCTTCTCTTGGATAATCTGCGATTAAATCATGTGGGAAACGTCTCCCCTATTCCCCTGGCCTTGGGGGACAAAGAGGGTGTTCTCTTCGTGAAGGAAGGGGATTTCTTTCCAAGTGAAACCCATCTCATTGAGACCGGAAATCTGGGTGTTGGAGTCATGCCCTTAGATGGGTTCGTTGAGAGAGTGAACCTGAGGCGATTGGACCTTTTGAAGGTGGATGTGGAGGGCATGGAAGAGAAGGTAATACTCGGAGCCTTAAAAACCATAAATCGTTTTCAACCAGCCCTTATGGTAGAAAAGGGGGAAACCACCTACACCGTCTATAAGTTTCTCTTGGATCTTGACTATTTAGCTTTTAAACTGGAGAGAGGGAAAAATAGTCCATCGCTCCCGATTGAGGTTGGCGATTACGACGAGGTGCCTCTCTATGACAATCTAATTTTTTTACACAGGTCCAAATTTCACCTATATAATATCCGCCTGCTATGGTAAAGATTCGTCTCCAGAGGACGGGTAAGAGGAACGATCCGAGGTATCGTGTAGTGGTTACCGATAGCCGTACCCCTCGCGACGGCAAGGTGATAGATATACTTGGCTATCTCAATCCTAAGAGGGAGGGTGAGTGGAAGTTGGATTTGGAAAAGTACGAGTATTGGGTTTCGCGTGGTGCACAACCTACGGCAAGGGTTAAGGCCCTCGTTAAACTGGCTAAGAAACAGACAACACAAGCAATCACATAACAAGGAGGTGAAGCCATGACGAGCATCAGAGATCTCCTGGAGTACATCATCAAGGCACTGGTGGATAACCAGGATCAGGTTGCCATCAGGGAGATCGCCGGTCAAAAGGCGGTCATATACGAGATAGAGGTATCTCCCGAGGATAAAGCCAAGATCATCGGTCGCCAGGGTAAAACCGCCAATGCCATCCGCCGCATAGTGGAGGCTGTAGGCAGGAAACAGGGTAAAGTCGTAAAGGTGGAGATAATCTGAAGCGGGTAAAGGTAGGAAAGATCACCCGCCCATTTGGGAGGCGTGGGGAAATAAGGGTAAAGACTCCCCACCCTCCCGATTTTTTTATCGGAAAGATCATTTATATTCTGGGAAACCCCTATAAAGTGGCGAGGGGACGACGACACGGTAGATCGTTAGTCCTAAAACTGGAGGGGGTTGAGAATATAAATCAGGCGGATCTTCTAAGGAACCTTCACCTCGAGATGGATGTAGAGGATTTGGAACCTTTAGGTGAAAATGAGTTCTACGTCTTCCAAATCATCGGCCTTAGAGCTATAACAGAGGACGGTAGAGAGATAGGACGTGTTACGGACATGCACGAGTGGGGTCCCTATTGGACGTTGGAGATAAGGACCCCAGACGGTAAGGAGCTCCTGGTACCTTTCGTTGAGGACTACGTACCTAAGGTTTTGCCGAGAGAGGGCGTTTTAGTTCTCTCACTTCCTCCTGGATATATTGAACAGTTCTAAGGGGAGTTTCACGTCGCTATCCAATAAAGCGATTTTAAGATGTGGTTATAAATCTATAAGCCACCGGCTATGCTAATCACTTATATGGATTATTAGCATAAGTTTGATTTGCCTATGTATGTTAAGAGAGGCCTTTTTGAAGAGGCACTTGACAATTTGTCGTTTCCCCCATAGAATCTTCTCTCCATGACCGTTGAACGGGAGGAGTGGGGGCTGATCGACGCTTCTGAAGAGAAAACGAAAAAGGAGGTAAGCGATGGCGAAGAAGAATTACATGACTAAGGAGGAACTTGTTTCTTACGTTGCGCAGAAGGCCGGTCTTAAGAAGGCCGATGCCTATAGGGCTGTGAACGCTTTTATAGATGCTGTAAAGGATGCCCTAGCCAAGGGTAAGGGCGTACGTTTGGTGGGTTTCGGTTCCTTTCAGGTGCGTTATAGGGCTGCTCGTAAGAGCAGGAATCCCCGCACCGGTGAGCCCATAACTATACCCGCGACCAAGGTTCCTGTCTTCAAACCCAGCCAGGCTCTGAAGAAGCTTGTCGCTGGAAAGTAAGATAAGTTTTGTTCTTTTGCCCCTGCTCCTCCCGGCCTGTAGGTTTTTCTCCTTACCGGAGCCGGAACAACCAGGCACCGAGCAGCAGGAGGTTTTCCCAGACACCCCGGAGAAGGTTTTAGAAAACGTTGAAAAGGCGCTGGATACTTATTACAACTCCCTTACCTACTCGGCAGCTCTATCGTACGATTTCGTCTTCTATCCCGATGATGCTCTTCCCTACCCCTCAAATCAACCTTGGGATAAGGAGACGGAAGGTGATATAGTGTCACGTTTGCTCTTGAATTTGGATTTCGGTACCTCGAGACCTTCGGAGGTTTCCTTTTCCATCCTCAACCGTATAACCTATCCAGATAGTGCCGTACTACTCGTAGGCTATTCGATGTCTTTCGTTTTCCGAAATATAGGCGGCAAGGAGGCGGAAGGAAGAGCCGAGATGCATATGCGAAGGCGTCCGGATGGCCGTTGGGTGATAACCAAGTGGTACGATATGAAGGACTCCACCTTTACATGGGGTGAAACGAAACTCCTATTTAAATGAATTTACCACCAGAGATCATCAACGACTTTGAGTTACGGGTTCGCAGAGCAGTGGATGGCGTTCTCACGGGTAGATTTAGAAGTAGAAGTTTTGGGGGTTCCCCGGAGTTTGCAGAGTACAGACCTTACAACCCCGGTGACGATGTCCGCCGCATAGATTGGAGAGTATATGCAAGGAGGAGGAAGCTGTTTTTAAAGGTGTTCTTTCACGAATCCGAGATACCTCTAACGTTGCTCTACGATAACACTCCTTCAATGAACTTCTGGGGGAAGCGGGAGATGGGAGCGAGGTTTGTAGGTGCTTTTTCGTACATGGCTTATAGGGGAAATAACGCTTTTAGTTTTTATGGAATATCCGGTGGGCATCTCCCTATGGGCAGAGGATATGAGAAGGTTTTGATCGCCTATAGCATGGCTTTATCTACGAACGGTAAGGCAGCTTCCCTGTTTAAGACTACGCTTGGAGTGTTGGGTTCGGTAAAGAAAAGATCTTTGGTAGCGGTTGTGTCAGATTTCGCCTTTCCTTTGGAAGAGATAGATACATCCTTTCACCTTCTCTCGCTCTATCATGAGGTGGTGGCTGTACATGTGCTCTCACCACGGGAGTGGAACTTCTCCGACGATGGCAAGGTCCTGGTGGATTCGGAAACGGGTGAGAGGTTGAGTGTACCCCCCAACTCGGCCCATGTGCAGCGCCAACGTATAAGATGGTGGGTGGCGGGCGTTCGTAGATCTATAGTTTCACAGGGAGGAAGGTACGTGCTGGTTTTGAGTGATGAGGATTTTCCTTTGGCCTTACGACGTAGCGTGGAGGAACTCTTTTATAGATGACCCGCCTTATAATACCCGGCTATGTCAATAACCTATCGTCCTTCACGTAGGAAAAGGAAGAGGACGCATGGCTTCAGAGCGAGGATAAAAACACCGGGTGGAAGGAGAGTTCTGAAGCGGCGTCGCCGTAAGGGGCGCAGGAGACTGACCGTTTAGCACAGGTATTATGGCCAAGAAAGGAAGGTCCAAGAGGAAGAAAGAGTACGATCTTAGCCGGATAAGGAACATAGGTTTTATAGCCCATATAGACGCTGGAAAGACTACCACTACTGAAAGGGTCTTGTATTACACCGGTAGAACACACAAACTCGGAAGTGTGGATACCGGCACTGCCACAACGGATTGGATGCCGTTAGAGAAAGAGAAAGGTATAACCATAACTTCGGCCGTGGTAACTACTTTCTGGAGAGGGCATCAGATAAACATAATAGACACACCCGGTCACATAGACTTTACTGTGGAAGTGGAAAGATCTCTGAAAGTTCTGGACGGATTGGTAGTCATCTTCAGCGCCGTTGAGGGGGTGGAGCCCCAGAGTGAAACCGTTTGGAGACAGGCAAACAAGTATGGGGTCCCCCGGATCGTCTTCATCAACAAGATGGATAGGGTAGGTGCCAGCCACGAGAGAGCCATAGAGGGTATGCGGCGTCGTCTGAATATAAATCCTCTACTGATAACCTTACCTGTGGGCGAAGAGCATGGATTCGTAGGTGTTGAACACCTTATAGACCTCAAGCGGTACATCTGGGATATAGATGAAACCGGCGAAAGATACCGGACAGAGGATTTGGATCTTTCCGGTGATCTTCTTGACCTGTATGAGGATATGGTACTACGCTTGGCCGAATACGATCCTGAAATACTTGAAGAATACGAAAAAAAAGGGCGGGTGGACCCCTCCCGTATGAAAGCGGCCTTGAGGAAAGCCGTGATAAAAAGGGAGATATTTCCGGTTTTTGTGGGTGCAGCTTTAAGGAACAAAGGTATACAACCTCTGTTGGATGCCATAATTGATCTGCTTCCCTCTCCCCTGGATGTTCCGCCGGTTGTTGGGACCATAAGGGATAAACGGATACGGGTGGAAACCGGTGAAGGCCCTCTCGTAGCGCAGGTCTTCAAGGTACAGATAGATCCAAGGGGAAAACAGAAACTCTTCTATGTGAGGATATACAGGGGTGAGATAACATTTATGACGAAGATATACAATCCCCGTACGGGCGAAACGATGCGTGCCACCAGGATATATCGCATGCATGCCAATCGCAAAGAGCAACTTCAAGTGGCCAGGGCTGGTGATATAGTGGCGCTTGTAGGTCTTTCGGACAGAACTGAAACCGGTGACACCTTGGCTTCTCCCGAAGAACCGGTGGTTTTGGACAGGATAGAGTTCCCCGAACCTTTGGTATCCTTGAGGGTAGAACCCAGATACTCAAAGGATGCGGACAGCCTTGAAGAAGCCTTAGGTTATTTGGCGGTGGAGGATCCTTCACTTAAGGTAAGTAAAGACGAAGAGAGTGGCCAGATAGTACTCACCGGTATGGGTAAGTTACATTTAGATGTGGTAATACGGCGATTGAAAGATGATCTGAATTTAGAGGTGCGCACCGGGAGGCCCTTTGTGTCCTATAGGGAGAGTATAGGTGGTTCCGCCGAAGGGTACGGCCAGTTTCATCAGGAGACCGCCGATACCGTTCATAAAGGCAAAGTTAGAGCTTACGTTGAACCTGTGGAGGGTGAAGAGAACATTCTTGAGGTGGAGGGTGTTGAAATGGGACCGTTAGAAGAGGTTCTGCGAGAGGTCTTTAAAGAGAGTATGAACTTTGGTCCCTATATGGGCTATCCTCTGCAGGGGGTTAAGGTCAAATTGGTGGTAGAGAATCCCCAGGAAGCTTCTCCGTTGGGGGTGAGAGCTGCAGCCGTAAAGGCCTTACATGAGGCTCTTAATAGAGCCAAGCCTATACTCTTGGAACCCTATGCTAAGGTAGTTGTGCAAACACCTCCGGAGTATCTGGGAGCCACAATGGACACCTTGAAGGTCCTGGGTGGAGATATAAAGGACGTGTATGAGGAGTTCGGCTACCAAGTCGTGGAGGCGATCCTCCCACTCAAAAACACTTTTGATCTGGCTGAAAGTCTGCGTTCGGCTTCTAAGGCGAGGGCTACCTACGACATAAAGGAGATAACTTTCAAACCCCAAAGTTAAAACTTCCAATTGCATCAGGTCTATTTTCCATTGTATAATATAACCTCATGTGGAAAAAGTATCTGGTGGTTGGTTTGGGGTTAGCGTTGATAGTAGGAGAGGTTAAAGCCGACGCCAACAAAGCAGGGGCGGTAGTTTTAACCATATACCCCGGCGCTAAGGCGATAGGGATGGGAGGTGCATTTTCAGCTATAGGGGACGATCCCTCAGCCCTTTGGTACTCTCCCGCTGCCTTGGGAACGCTGAAGGGTGGGATACTTTACCTGGTACATACCCCTTGGCTGCGCACATTGGTAAGCACCAACGATTCCTACTTTGAATTCGCTTCCCTGACCTCCTCCTCACGGTTCGGCACCTTCTCATTGGGGCTGACCTACCTGACGTTAGGGGAAGTGCAAGTACTCTATGACGGTACCGATTATGGTGTCACCACGCCCTACGATTTGGTTCTGACCTTGGGTTACGGTAACAGACTCTTCAGAAGCGCCTTGGGTGATCTTTATATAGGCGGTGCCGGGAAGGTCCTTTACTCGTTTCTCATTCCAAAGGCTATACTTGAGCGTATGGGGCAGGATCCTAACAGTGGAGATGCCCTTACCTTCGCTGTAGATGGAAGCGTGTATCTGCGCAAGTGGCCTGGTTACAGTGTATCCGTGGGGTTTATGAACGTAGGTCCTGGCATAAGGTTTGGAGATCTCCCGCCTGATCCGCTTCCCTATAGCATACGCTTAGGGTTTGCGGTCGTGCCCGTTTACGATACCATAAACAAGCTTCAGATAGCCTTTGATGTCCATAAGATAGCCGTGGGACTTAGGGATGAGCTTACCCGAGGTATAGAGTACCAGGAAGGTGATAGTACCTACGTGGTCTCTGGTCTTAGGGCCTTCCTGATAGATGCTTGGATGCACGTGGGCATAGACTATACGTTTTACAACCTCGTTTCCTTCCGGGTGGGATACTTCTATGACAAGAGAGGCGCGCGTGTTGGTCCGACTTTTGGAGGGGCAGTCTCTTACAAAGGTTTCACCATAGACATCGCAGACGATACCCAGATATACGAGTTCAATAAGCATACCGATCTGGATGTCAAACAGAACCTTCGTTTCGGTTTCCGCTATACGAAGAGCGATTTTAAGTTGTTTTGAAGAATGCCATCGCTCCTGATTGTTGATGACGAGGAGGGTATCCGGTTTGGTTTGAGTAAGGCTCTGGCAAAGAGAGGCTGGGAGGTGTTGGAAGCTTCCTCGGTGGAGGAGGCCAGATCGCTACTTCGTACCAATCCGGTTGAGGTGATCTTAACCGATATACGCATGGAGAGTGAGAGTGGTTTGATCTTTCTCCAGGAGGTTAAGACCATCCGCCCCAATACCCACGTAGTGGTTATGACGGCGCGAGGTTCTCCAGATATGGAGAGGGAAGTCCTTTCCCTCGGTGCCGAAGCCTACTTAGAAAAACCTTTTGACCTGAATTACCTTGATCAGCTTTTGAAGAAGATCCTTAAGAGGAGAGGTTTTAAGGGGGTGGTTCAGGAACTTTCATTGATAGATATACTCCAGCTCCTCTCCTACGAAAAGGGGACAGCCAAGGTGGAGGTTTCATCACCCGAAGGCAAAGGAGCCCTATACGTTAAGGATGGAATACTCGTGCATGCCCTCTTTGAAAATGTAGAGGGTATGGAAGCGTTCAATCGTATTCTGGATCTGGAGGGGGGCAGTTTCTCCGTTCGTCGGGGTGAAGAGCCACCTAAAGAGAGCGTGAATGAACCTCTGGATGCCTTGCTGCTACGGGTCGTAACCTCCAAAGATGAGGAGACGGATCAAACCGAAACGGCCATAACATTGGATAACGTAGATGATTGGTCTTTCACAGCCAGCTTAGGTTTGGTTGAGGAGAAGGATCTTCCAGAGGATGTAGCACGTGACATGGAGATGCTGGTAAATAAGCTCAAGGGGGTAAAGGGTGCCGTATCGGTGGGAGTGTATGCGGTGAGCTACGACCACCTCATAAGTGAGGGCAAAACTCAACTGCCTTCCGATCTATTTGCAAAGGTGGCACACGTTTTGAGAACTCTAAATAGGGAGGAACTTTTCGTCGATGGATCTCCGAACCATTACTTCAGGCTCAAGGAGGATGCGCTGCTGTGGATAGAAAGCGAAGGGACTCCTCTGGTAGTTTTACGCATAGAGATGGACAAGGTGTTATAGATGTAGCTCTGCGTAAGGGGCACTTTCTGTTAAGTTCTGGTTTGCATAGCGAGTTTTATTTCGAAAAATTTAGGATTCTTGAAAATCCTTCACTTCTTTCGTATTTTTCTGAACGTTTAGCTGAAAAATTTGCCCCCCTTTCTCCGAATAGGGTAGTAGGCCCCTTTTCGGGAGGGGCGATTTTGGCTTACGACCTTGCCCGCATCTTAGGAGTGAAGGCAGCCTACGCCGAGAAGATGGGTCACGGAAGGGTTTTGAGGAGAGGTTTTGACCTAAGAGGAGAGAGGGTAGTCGTTGTGGATGACGTATATACGACCGGTCGCTCCCTCCTCGCTACGGCCGAAGCTGTAAAAAGAGCGGGAGGTGAGGTGGTGGCTTTGGGTGTTATGGTCCTAAGGGGGGAGGTGGCCTTAGATGTTCCCTTTTTCTACGTGTTACGCTTGCAGCTTCCCAGCTATAAACCAGAGGAATGTCCTCTGTGTGCGGCTGGAGTACCCCTTCGGGTACCTGGAAGAGGTTCAACCTGAATCCAACGTTAAAATAACTCATCGTGCTGCTTATATTGAGCTTCACCGTAAAGGTTAAGGTGATGGATGCAGAAGGAGAACCCGTTAAGGATGCTTTCGTTTATTTTAGGGAGGTGGGACTTAGAGCTTACACGGACGAACGAGGTGAGGGAAGGATATATCTGCCTGCGGGTAACTATAGTGTAGTCGTACAGGCTTTGGGCTATAAGCTGTACAGGACTACCGTTGCGGTACGCGGAGATACAACTTTCTACTTCACTCTCCGACCTCTGACCTATACTCTGCGGGAGGTGGAAGTCTCCCCAAAATCCCGGAGCGCCTACGGCTCATCCGATCCAAAGTTTCTGGAGGCCATGCCCTTCGTCGGTGATCAGGATGTGGGATACTTCATATCCGTGGCGCCTGGTGTGGTACCGGTTTATGGCCTGGCATACTTTTCGGTTAGAGGTTCCTCACCCTTTGAGAATTTAATAACCTACGACGGTATTCCCCTTTTCAACGCCTTCAGCTATTACGGGATGTATACGCCCATAAATGTGGATATCGTAGGTGGAATAAAGTTTTTGAGGGGAGCTTTCCCTCCAGAGGTGGGTAACCTTTCTGGAGCTCTCATAGACTTTCGGAGTGCCTCCACGGATAGTTTTTCCGGGGTCGTTAGGGTGAGTAGAACTAACAGTGGTGTGGCTTTAAGAGGTAAGGGTTGGGTCCTGTCAGCGAGGGTAGGTCTCTTTGCCCCCATAAAAGCTGTTAAACGTCTTGGAACTTTAACGGGGGACGTTTCGGGTAAGTTCTCCTTCGGGAACAGTCTTAGGGGGCTTGATTTCTCCTTTATAGCCAATCACTCCCAGAACGATTATCAGAATACTTACAGAGGTCTTTTCTACTCTTCACGGATCTTCAACGGTGGTGCCGCGATGCATGGTCGCTGGGCCTTGGGGAACGTCCTTTTGAAACCCGGTATCGTGTATTCGACGACGCTGTTTGAAAGCTCCGATTCCTCCTACCGCCTTCCTTACATAACGGACTACTATATCTTCAACTCCGATACTCGTTACGAGTTGATAAGACCGTATCTGGAGGCCAACTTCGGGGGCATAGTGGTAGGAAGCGAGGTCCAGATCATAAACTCCCATCTTAACGGGATAGCCCTTTCTATAAGTGATACAGCTCTGATCATATATTACTTACATCACGTTTATCCCACCAAGTTCTTTTGGGGTAACTTCATCAAATACAGATACGAGGATGCCAATATCCTTTCGGAGGTGGGTGTAAGACTGGATCGTTTTTCAAATTTGGGATTCGTCTTATCCCCTTCGGGTCTTTTTAAGTACTATCCGAATAACCATTGGGCCTTTAAAATCCAGGGTGGTAAGTATAGGCAGTTCTTCACTTCCATCTTCGCCTTTCCGCCTTCAGTTTTTTACTACGTGCCCGTTGAACGTGCTCCAGTGGAGTCGTATCAACTGATGGGTGGAGTAGAACGTACTTTCCCATGGGGTATATCGGAGCTTACGTTCTTTGGGAAGTACTATCCGCGATTTACCTATATGACCACTTACTTAGAGGAAAAAGTGGGGAAACTGTACTCTTTTGGAGCCGACTTCTGGCTTAGAAAGGAGAGCAAACTGCCTCTTCCGTTAACGGCCGATCTCTCCATAACTTTGATGAATTCACGGATAAGGTATGAGGGAGATAGCGTGTGGTACCCTACGCCTTGGGATGTAAACGTAGTCTCTAATCTGACCCTGATGGGTTACATACGGAGAGGAGAGTGGGAGGTCACCTTGGGTGGTACAGTAGCATTCTACTACGGTAGACCCTTCAGGGGGATAGTCAGCCATTGGAGAGATCCCTTTAGGGGTGAGCAATTCATAGTGGATAGTACCCATTCGTTGCGTCTCCCTCCATACGCTCGCGTAGATATTTTCTGGAGGTCACCTCTGCCATTCAAATTGGGGCCTTTCAGCTTTGACATCTCTTTCTCCGTTATAAACCTCTTTCCAAGGAAGGATGTAACGTTTGATCCTACCAATCCGGATGCAGATCTAGCCAACTTAACGGCATCTTATCCTATATCTTCGGTAGTCCTACGGGCCAGTTGGTAAGGTTATAGGCTTTACCTACGGGGAAGAAGGCCATGCTGTTTTGCCAAAACGCAGAGATTTAGGAGAGGTCGTAATAGGAAGAGTCCTCGCCTATCCTAACCGCCGCTCCTTTGGTATCACTTGGAGGCTATTCGGCCGCAGAGTGGGGTTAGATTTTATCTTGATAAAGTGAAAGTTCCAGCGGGGAGAAAATAATATCTACAACAGTTATGTATCCCCGGCTTTTTGACAGATAAAATGTATATTTCTTGATCGCTGGATTTCCAATGCTAAAGTTTGACTGATAAATTTGAACATCCAGATGATTTAGTATCTCTATATCGCTTTGTATTTGCTGTATTATTTTGGCTGCTTCTGTTGATATATCTTGTATTGGGATTGGCTTTGACTTTAGCTCTGACTTTGACTCTGACTTTGGCTCTGATTTCTTTGCTTTTTCTAGTGCTTTATTTATCTCTCCCTTAATTCCTTTCGGCATTAGGATTATTAAGTGATCCCTTGGCCTACTTATCGCGACATTCACAATTCGCTCGTTGTTAAAATGGGAATAGCCGTCTGGAGATTCTGATGGAGGATTCATAACGACGATTATTATATCCCTCTCATCTCCTTGGAAGCCGTGAACGGTGGAAACCGTAGTATTCTTTAAGTTTAACCCGTATGTACCTGTTAGACTTTTCATAATATTAACCTGTGCTTTGTAAGGAGAGATAATTCCTATAGATTTATCTGAGTATTTCTTCTCTTTCTCTATCGCTTCCGCCAATTCGCAGGCTAAAACTGCCGATGTTATATGAAAAGATGAACGATTTAACTTGTAAATTTTATTAGGATCGTAGGGTGAATTGGAGCTTATATCAAACTTAATCACATTCAAGCTGCTAAGGGATATCTCTTGGTCTCTTAACTTTATTTCAAGGACATCAGGGGGATCCGTACGGCCATGCTCAAGTATTCCCTCGTAATACTGACGATTATAAATTTCTCCTATATCCCTTACACTGCGGTATTGGGTTTTAAGGATGTTTATATTATATCTGTCTCTATTGATCACTTTATATTTGAAATCTTTGCCATATCCAGTATAGGATCCAGTATAGGAGCCATCATTTGCCGTTTCCTTCGCTTTTTCTTCCGTTTTCTTCACTTTCTTTGTTTCCTTCACTTTCTTTAACATATTCTTCCCTATCCCCATAACAGTATATATATTTTCCGTTGAGTATCCTTTTAGCTCTCCTTTATCTGGTGTTTCTCTATCTGGTGTTTCTCCAACGGGTGTCAATTGGTTCGGATCCCCCGCTATTATAAATTTTTTCGCTTTTGACTTATCAAGTGTATACATCATAAAGGCCACATCCACCATTGAGGCCTCATCTATTATAACCAAATCCCAATCCATATCTTTGAAGTTCTCATCACCTTGAATAAATCTATGGATGGTGGTACATATCGCATAAGGTGATTCAAGCGAACTTCCTTTACCCTTTTGTAAAATGTTATCACTGGGGATTTCATCAGTGTCAGACATTGTGGAAGGATATCTGTAAATACGAGAGCTATCATCTATATTTATAACTCTCTCGGTTAAGACATCCGCGGCTTTGTTCGTTGGGGTTAGAGCGATGATTTTCTTACCTTCCTTAAGAGCGTCAAGGATTTGACAAGCTACGTACGTGGTTTTACCGGTTGCGGGTGGTCCCCAAACGAACTCTATTTGCTTCTCTTGTACTTGTAGGAGCTTATTCTCTATTATATCCTTCAATGTGTCATCATCATTATACTTTTTCCTCGCTAACCATTCTGCAATTTCCTTCTTAAAACCTGCATTTACATTATATTCTAGTACCGCTTGGATTTTGAGCGGAAGGGGATTAGACAGAACTATTTTACCATCTTTAACATTAGACAGAACTATTTTACCATCTTTAACCGTAACTTTCCGACCATTAATATAGCCCGTACCATCACCCGAATACCCGTCAACCTCAATTTCACCTTGCTTATTGATATTAAGTTTGTATTTGTATTTTTTATTGCCTATCGTTATTTCAATTTCATCTTTTAACATTCCTCCTTTCCATCCTCCCGTCTTTATCTTCAACACTATGCCTTCATGTCTCCAACCGAGGTTCTGCAATTTACCAGATGAATATATTGGCTCCTTAGCACTAAGGTATATCTCAAATTTTTTGATCTCCCAAAGATCTGCATTTCCACTGTACTGCGTAGGAAATATTATTTTATCCTTTGAAACATAAAGTATTTCCGGCGAGAAAATCTTTATATCGCCACTTTGCGGTGACTCCTGTAGGTATTCCCAAGCTATTGCATATATCAACCACTCAAAGGTTAAATGAGTGGAATCGGGTTTTGAAAGCTTTTCTATAGCTTCTTTAATAGGTTTAATCAAATCCTCCCTATGTTCTTCAACCTGTTCCTTAATACTTCCTCTCATATATTCTTTAACAATATCTATAATTATATCGCTTGTAGCCTCTTTCATCTTATTTTCTACAAAAAACTTAATATCATCTTTGTTGATCTCGTTAAATATATCGCGGCAATCTTTCCCAAAGGTTTCCCAATTTTTATAGAGAATCTTATCGCCTAATACCCTTCTATCGCCGGGGACATGGTAGCTCTTATCCGTATTCTTTATTTTTACACGTATTCCATCCTTAAAAATGGCGATCTTTTTATCTTCACATTGCAATTGCATTGCTATCATAGATTTTCGCTGGGTATCTAGAGCATCTTTATAAATCTCTAATTTATCCTGAAAGATTCCAAAAATGTAATCCCAGATATCCTGCTCAAAAGATTCTTTATCCTTAAATAGTTTCTTTTCGTTTAATTCTATATAACCCTTCTCGCTCTTGACCGATTTTCCATTTATTTTTAGGTATATCTCGCCTTTAAAGATATAAACGCCTTCGCTCTTTAGTAAGTCCACAGGAAGATCATCATCTAAGTGAGCATCATCCGGCTCTAATAGCACTTTTATATTTTCTCCATTTATCTTCTCCTCATTTCCAGCATATACTATCACCACTCCACATTCTGCCAAATCCTCCTTCTTAATACCTAAATCTTCTATATCCTTGTCGGAAAAATAGTAAGCCTTTTCTACTTCCTCAAATTCATAATAGGGCTGTCCGTCCTTAATTTTGAGCACGGGTAGGGGAGGATTGGAGGAATTTTCATACATTTTGTTGAGATATTCTAGGATCTCCTCTTTCTTCTCCCCCCAATCGGCTTTGATCTTTTTCCCTTTAAGCCATTTCGCAGTTTTCTCCCAACTGCTCATAGTTTTACCTCCTTTATAAGCTTTCTTAGCTTTATATCCTCTTCTCCGTTCCTTTCGCCGGTCCTTATGCCGATAGCCTTTATAAATTCCTTGAATAATTCTTCATTCTCGGAATGCTCTAATCTTAGCCAGTCGGCAATCCGCTCCTCTTCAAGAGCTATTTCATCCGGATACACATAATTTTTTACCTTTGAAAATTCGCACATACATTTTCCCTCCCTTGTACATATAAATGTTATCTTTTCGGGTCGTTGATCTTTATATTCCTTATACAGCCCTTCCATCAGGTCCTTTTTCGGGTCACTCTCATTGACGGGATAGTGTATATACTTGCCTCCCTTAAGGAAGGGTTTAACGATGGCGAAAGGTATATCCATATTCCCAACAATTTCCTCATGTACACTTTCTTTATTTATACCATCCCAATTTTGAATATTGCTCAAATTGATAATGCCCGCATTCTGTTGTTTTACCTCGGGAATAGATATTTCTTTCCTGCCTTTGTTATTGTTATATAGAAGGACAAATATAAGTTTATGGAGATTGTCAATAACTTTAATTTGTCGGTATATCTCGTCATCGCTTAGCTTTTTGGTTTCCTCTGTGCCAAATATAACATTTTTGACGGTCTCTTTTTGAGTACCAATATCCTCACTTATTTTCCCGCATAAATAATCAATATCTAAGTCTTCATTTTGAATTAATTTATATAAACTTATTCCCAAATTTGACCACTTTCCGTTTTTAAATTCCTTAGGTTTATATTCGTTGGGAGATTTTCCATTTATTTTCCATTCTATCTCACGGTTTTCGTGCTGGCTCTCTTCTATTATCCATTTTAGAATCGTCTTGGGAATTTTTATGTTTTCTTGTTCAAGACTTACGCTATAGCCATCATTACTGAGCTGTATATTTACAGTATGCTTTTTAATTTCTGCGAAGACCTTATCTCTTGCCCTACCTACAATATCATTTAAATCCTTGTTGAATTCATCCTCGGTTATAATATATATTTTCAAACGCTCCTTGACCCATCTTTTAATATCCTCTGGATTCTCATTATTGACGGTCTCTATCTGCCTAATATACGCTTGCTTATACCGAGTGTCCAACCTATAATACCCATTATCTTCCCTTACAAAAGCCCATTTATTAAATAAATTCCTATCCTTTGTAGTAACAATAAAATTAAGTATTTTTTCTACATCATCCTTATTTAGCTTCTCTCCACCGCTTGGCAAATAATCTATTTTATTGTTATCGAGAAAGTCGGATAATGACTTACTCTCAACGCCAAGCATCTTTTTCTTTCCGTCCCTTTCACCGGGTTGCTCTCTGATCCACTTGACTATCTCCCAATCAACAACCTTATCGTCTCCCAAAACTTTTTTCAGGGCATTGATAGTGTCCTCACTAAGATCATCGTTGTAGAAAGCATCATTGAAACCGCAGCTACGTTCTCCTCCGCTATTTTTGTATCTTTCATACGCATCGTTAAGAATATTCTCATAATTATCTTTATCTTTAAGATAATTCCTAATTTTACCATCAGAATATATCTTCTCAAATGCTTCTTCCTCTTTCATAAGATAGCTTTCAATATTCGGTATGTCTTTAACCTTTTCCCACTCATTCTTATCCATCATAAACTCTTCTAACCACGGTTTGTTATCCTCATAGGGTATAAGATCCTTTAGGGGTTTATATTCACCTTTGCAATTTTTGAAGATTTTAAGCTCTTTCACGTCTTCGGTTGTTTCTATGCCCCATTTATTCCATCCCCATTTATATCCCCATTTATCTCTGTCAACAAATTCTTCAATAACTATTTTCAATACTTTTGCCTTATTCTCACTGTTTATCTTTTCTTTATAGGAGTTTAAAAGCTTCACAATATTATCTATTTTATCATCAAAAAATATTTTAATTCCAGTATTTTCAATTATTTTTCTCAAATTTTCGTTATATTCCGCAATCTTCATATCATTTATTAATTCCCCTATATTTTCTAAATTATCTCGTTCATTCTTATTTATACTAACGACTATCCTTTTTTCTCTCATTTCATCAATAGTGTAAAGCTTATTATTCCATTTTATCAAAGGCAGCTTTTCAATATACGTTTTTCCCAGCGTGGAATTCGCAATTTGCTCTAAAATTTTATCATAAAGATTTATATTCTCCCTCATATATTTAGAAAAATTCTGGTTATTGTCCCTTACCAAATTGGTAATTTCGTACTTTTTAATATTTTCTTCAAAAGGTTCACCTTTAAAGAAATGTTCCCAATCCTTAGGAAGCCAATATTCATTCTCTTTTATTTTATGTAAGGGTATTTCCTCATTCTTCAAGCCCGTCTCATTAATTCTAATTTGAGAAATCCCCACGATTTTAATACTCCCATCTTCTAGCTTCACAGGTATATTATTTTTTAGGAAATCCCAAAGGGTATTTTTGAATCTTCTCCAACTTTCCTTTTTATCGTCGTCGGACAGGTTCGGCTCGGAGATTACAATTTTTTCGTAATACTTGTAATATTCCTTCCTATCTCTCTCCTTCAGCTCCTCAAGCTTCCTTTTCAGCTCCTCAAACACTTCCTTCAGCGCGTCCCGACTATTAAGACTGGTTCTTTGGGTGGCAATCTCAAATCCATCGTAGTGTATCATAAAGTTCAAGCCTAATCTCTCCATCTCCATCGGTAAGTATTTATAAAGGTTTGGTTTGTTGGTGAATTTATTGCGATTTTTGGGAAAGGCAAAGATTACTCTCTTCCCGCCAATATCGCTATCTATTATATCAACTTCCGGCCTTTTGATCTCTCCTTCCTCTGTTATTATGGTTTCTAGATTTTTAAGGAAGATGAGAGAGAGTTTAATTCCCTCTCGCTCCTTTATTTGTTTTTCCAGATTCTCTCCCTTATTCTCTCCCTTCGTTCTCAAAGGAACTATAAATATTGACCCTTCCTTCCACCTTATTATTTGGTTCTTGATTTTATTGGGCAATTGCTCTAAGATCTCCAAATCCTCATATTTAAAAGGTTTTATTTCCTCATCCTTAAATAGATATATCTTCTCCTCTATGCCCACAGGGAAGATCATCGCCACTATTTTAAATAATATTGGCAGATTCCAGCTGTATTCGCCCTCTTGAATGTTCCTACGGAAACCCCTTTGAACGATGTTCAATAACTTCCGTATCTCATAATCTCTCCAAGAGAAGATTATAGGCCCATAACACTTTTCCAACAACGCGTCGTAATCACCTTCGTCCTCCATCACCAACCTATGAATAAGCTTAAATCCAACACCATATCTTCCAATATACTCCTTTACTTTTTCCACCTCTTTTTCTTCCTCAGTGAATATTTCCCCTTTATAACTTTCAGCGAAGCTTAGGATACCATACGTGTCGCTCGCATTGAATTTCTTACCATTATTCCCGAATATCATAAATTTTTCATTATCCTTAGATATAAACGTAAAAAACATTTTATTTGCTTCCGCATCATCCGCATTTTGCATAAACTCATAGATTGACTGTTCAACCTTGGCCATGTTTATAAATATTGAAAAGAATCTTTTTATCTTTTCCTTCGCTTTCGTTTTTTCGCCCCAATTACCTTTATTTTGGAACAATTCAAAAAACGAATCCCACCCATAAACACGATTAAGCTTATTCCCCTTGATAATTTCCTCATAATTATACATGCTACTGCAAACTTTACGGTGTAATTCTCCCAAATTTTCAACCCCATCAAGTTCTTTATCACTCAACAAGACTATATCCTCATCATTAACGATAAATCCTTCTTCTTTTAGTTTCCTCAATAGATTCTTTAATTCTGATTCACCCACATTTTTCTTTAAGCTGTATAGAAATCTATCAGTACAGCGCGACCTTTCCCAAATCCTTTTCCGCAACTCCTTTATATTTATGGTCCTTAAAGCTTCGTTCTCCATAATGAACGGAGATTATAAGGGTGTTATATGTGTGAGTTTTTCCTACCCCTCCTTGGATTTCCCCTCATCGCTCAAACTCTCAAGGACCGCTCCGCCGATGGCGGCAGCGTTGAAATTGACCCTCTCCATATCC
>JAADCS010000146.1 GCA_013154295.1 Thermotogae bacterium | reverse complement strand
CTCCCAAAACGTTCTTTCGAGTGGACTTGCTCTTGATGTTCTGGGCCGTCCCGTACTCCTCGCGAAGCTGCTGCATGACCTTGTTGATGTCATAGCCCGCTGGAATGTAGAGGCTGACGAGTTCGGTCGCTCGACCTCGATAGCTCTTGAGTTCCTCCACTTTCTTCTTGAGCTCGTACATTTCCGCTGACTTGTGAGACATGAGTATCACCCCATTTTCCCGCTGTAAGGGGGCACGGGAAGAGAACTTATAAAAGTTTGGAGAAATTAAACGCCACAACCTTATTAAAAATCAGGGTGGTATCTAAACGAAAGGGGGGCGGGAAATGAGAGTTAGAGCGGACAAAAGGGAAATTGGAATTATATTGCTGATTGTCCTCGTCTACTTGGGAACCCGGATTTACGGTGTCTTTGGCGGCATGAACGAATACTTTGACTACGATGAAGGCACGTATCTCCTGATAGCCCGTTTCATAAACCATGGCATTCTCCCTTACAGGGACATTTTCGCCGTTCACCCGCCCCTCTATTACTACCTCCTTGCGGCGTGGCTCCGCATTTTTGGAGACAGTTACGTTGTCGGCCGTTTTCTCTCGGTGGTTCTCGGGGCACTCGCCGTCGTGGTGGCGTACTACACGGGTAAGGAGATTAGGAACCGTCAACTGGGGATTGCGCTAGCATTTTTCATCGTGCTCGACCCCCTCATGATTCAGATGAACTCCCTCGTGTTCCACGAAACCTCAATAGAGCTTTTTACGCTTCTCTCCCTGTACCATTTCGTCAGGTACTTCAAGGAAGGCAACATTAAACACGCGTACCTGTCCCTCTTCTGGGCCGGCCTCGGGACGACCTCCAAGTTCACCATAATTCCATACGCGGTTGCGCTTTACCTCGTGCTAGCTCTCTCAATGGTTCCCGAGACGAGGCGATACCTTGAGAGGGCATCATCGATTCTTCTCAACAGGTCTCAGGTCTTCGTAGTCTTTGCGACCTACATAGTCTTGACCGTAATCGTAGTGGGTGTTGTAGTCGCGCACCCCTCGGATTTCCTGAGGACCGTTCTGATAGTGCCGGGCATCCATAAAATCTCCAACGCCTTCCAGATTGTCTCCGTCGGTCTCTTTCTGGCGATATGGGGTGTGATAACCCTGTACGTTACAGGGGCCTCATACGTCAAGCCCCTCATGAGGACGCTGATGATACTCGTAAAGAACCTGAAGGTCGAGCTGAAGCTGGCCCTCGCACTGTTACTTCCCAAGTTCATTGTGGAGGGAACCCTCGGGGTTGGGGTTTCGCGGAACTACATCTCGCAGACGTACCTCAGTCAGGGGGGAAGGTATGTTCCGATAGTCAACCCGTTCACGTACACCTATGGAATCTTGGGCAACCTCCACGCCTCGGGGCACCAGGATTACATCGTTTTCAACCTCCCTCCTCTGATACTGCTGGCTTTTGTGCTCATAGCTTGGGCGAGCTGGAGAAAGCTCAACGCCCCCAACTACCTTAAGGTACTGCTTCTGATGAGCTTCGTTATGTACTTCCTCGTCTTTCCGGTCGTTCCCAACCAGAGGTTCCTTTACTCATTCTTCTTGGTGTTCTACGCAACCGCCCTCTATGCGCTTCTGGAGGTGAAGTCGAGGAGAAAACTCGTTGCGATGGCTGTCGTAATGTTACTCCTACTACTTCCCCTGGACTTTGGAATAGCGTACAACTATCCCCGCGGAAAATTAACCATTGCCTGGGCACTGCACACAAAAGACCTCAGAAGGGACGTGGGAGAGTACATAGCCCAAAATCACCTCACAAACGGCACATACCTCGTTACAAACCCGTTCAACGCTTACTACCTTCACCTTCCCATTGACCCATACTACCTCGATGTCTTTGGGATAATCTACTTAGACAACGCGAGTCTGTTCTGGAAGGCACTCAACGAAAGCGACTACGTTCTCTTGAGCACTTGGGCGTACACGATAGCATTGGAATCTGGAGTTTTCAAGGAGACGCTCGGAAAACTCGAAAGAATCTCCCCTCAAAACTACACCCTCCTGTTCTCCGAATCGTACGGAAGGGGGGATGTCATGACGCTCTTTAGGAGAGTCAATAATCCCAAGAACGTCTCCTTCGATGCGTTCCTAGGCAAACTGAGGATTCACGTCAACAACGTTTCCGTTGGATACGTTTATCCCTCTGATTTCCCGTCCTCCGATGACATCCTGACAAAAATCGAGTACGTTCATGGTAGCTACACCATAACCCAGCGCTGGAAGGGTGAAATTGTTAAGAGCACAGCCATGGAGAATGGAACCTCCGTGCTCATACGATTCCAGAGGAGAACTAACATCACACTGAGGCTGACCTCCAAGGGCGTCTTCCTTAGGGGGGATTCCAGACTGAAGCCGGGGGATAAGGGAACTTTCCGGGTTTACCTACCAAACGTTGATTTCAAAGTCGAGTCGGATGGAGTCGTTGTTAACGTGTCCACCGCGGAGGTGACCCTTGAATGCAAGGAGCTCGTGATATCAGCTGGGGAGAACTAGAGCTTGTCCTCATCCTTGCCCTGGGTCTGATAAATCCGTATTTCTCTTTCCTCGTGGTATGGTACCTAGGGTTAATGCTACTTAGAAGAATCGAAGACCCGGGACTTAGGCTGGCCCTTGCACCCGCCTTCGGTTCCGCGGTCGTTATAATAGCGATGCACATTCTCAGCTGGGTGCACCTGAGCTTGAAGTTGTCCATCCCCCTCATCTATGGGCTGATTATTCTCTTTTGGGTTCGCATGGAAGAACGAAAACCGCTAATCCTGCTCTGGAGGGAAATTCCATGGACGGAGAGAACCCTCCTAGCGGTGTCCATCCTGCTCTCAGCCTGCTTGAAGATTCCGTTTTTAAGGATTCCTTCCTATCCCGGGGCTGTTGGAAGTGACGCACTCTTTCACGCTTATAAATCTTGGGAAATCCTTAGAGAGAACACGATTTTCATATCTCATGGCCCAATGTTCGGGGGCATTATCAGGTATCCGGCCGGCTACCACTCCCTCGTGGTTTGGGTATCCCTTGCGAGTAACGTGGAAGTTCCCTTTGCGATGATGGTTCTCCAGTTCTTCACATGGTTCCTGCTTCCGCTAGGAACGTACGCGGCTGCCAAGGTAATCTTTCGTGATGGAAAGGCGGCCGCCCTAGCCGCAATTGTAATGCCCCTAACGTCCATGTACTACTACTACCTGAACTACTCCCTGCTTCACATGTTTTATGCGTATTACCTGTTCCTAGCGGCAATCGCCATCTTCACCCTTGCCCTTGACATGGATACTCTCAACGCCTACCTGCTCTCCACGCTGGCCAGTTTTGCGCTACTCATAACGCATCCGTATCCCTACCTCATGTTTGAAGCGTACGCAGGTTTTTTGGTCGTGCTCTTAACCTTAACCAGGAACAACTGGAAGCGGGCGTGGACGCTTCTGGTGGTTCAAGGCATCGGGAGTTTCCTTCTGTATTCCTTCCTGGAGTATCCTATCCGCGTTAACGTAGCCTCGCACACGAGGCCAATCTTTGGCAACCCCGCTTTTGCGTTCAAAGACAACCCGGAATGGCTTGTATACATTCTCAAGGAGACTTTCATAATGAATGGTCAAATAATACTTCTCCCGTTCTTCCTCGTGGGCGTTTATTGTTTCGTTAAACGGAGAAACCCCCGGGCGTGGGCCGTTCTGCTAACGATTCTATACGCCTTCTTCCTTATAGCCAACAAGATATGGTTGCACGTGGATATACCATTCTACTCGAACATCTGGAGCTCCGAACGCATCTACGTCCTGATAACTCCGTTTCTGCCAATAATCACTGGCATGGGACTGGTGAGGGTTTTAGGGATTGGCAGAAGAAAGACCCTCATCGGAATATCACTTGCAATACTCCTACTCGTTCCCCTTTTTTACGTTAACGTGATAAACTACTCAACAGAGCTTTGTTCAACCGTGGACAGCACAGCGCTCCAGGTCTTCTCCAAGATTAGGCGGATGAACGTTAGTGAGATATACGTTTCAACGTTCAAGGACTCCGGATGGTGGATACCCCTGATGACCGGAAAGAAAATTGTGAGGGTTGAAGAAGCGCCGGATGAAGGTATCGTTTACATAGACTCAAGGGGCTTTGGCGACGTTCAGCATTCCACCTTGAATCCCCTCCAGTTTATATGGAAGAAAAAACTCGTGCTGTTCAACGGAGGAATATGGATTTTTAACGTCTCCGGGGA
>JAADCS010000166.1 GCA_013154295.1 Thermotogae bacterium | reverse complement strand
TGCCAAATGTTCTAATCACCGTTCCTTTCACTTCCTACGATTACAAGCCTTCGTTGGAGAGTAAAAGCACGAACATATCTTTGGTTTCACTTGGAGGCTATTTGGCCTCCAAGTGAAACCACCTTCATCTTCAGATCGCTTGCACATGTTCTTTAGAACCGTAGAGGACGAAAGATCTTTAAAGATCGCTTAAGTATTACTCCCTTGAAAGGGAGCTGTATGTCCCAAGGGACGTTTATATTCACCACTCCCAAACTACTTTCAGTATACGCTTAAATCTGATTATCTTTCTGTTTGGATCCCATGAAAAGTAAATTATGAGTGGCCTGCCCCTTAAAAATTTAACGTCCAAAGGTCCCCAAAACCTCGAATCCCACGAGAAATCCCTATTATCGCCCATCACGAAAATATGACCCGGTGGCACTACCACGGGACCGAAGTTATCGCGTACCCAGGGAGTATTCATGAAACCGCCATTTTCCCAGATCCTCTGGAACTGCCTTGGAGGAATCTCATAAGGCCATTCTATTATGCTGTCGTCCTTAAAAACGGCGTAAGGTTCTCGGATCGGTCTTCCGTTTATATAAAGCTTCTTGTTGATAATCTCAACCGTATCTCCCGGAAGTGCTATGGTGCGTTTTATGTAATCTTTGGGTTCATACGGAAAACGAAACACAACCGTTTCCTTCCTCTTGGGAAATACTCTCTTAGGCAATTTGATATTGGTTAAGGGTATCGTTATGCCATAGACGGGTTTGAAGACGAATAAAAAATCTCCTGGAAGAAAGGTATCCTCCATTGAACCGGTTGGGATAACATAGGCCTGAAGCAAAAAAGTCCTTATCAGGAGAACCATCAAAATCGTAAGGACCCAACCTTTCAGTGACTCCTTCCAATCCTTACCGTTCTTACCCAAGCGTGTATTATACCGACGCCTTACGGTTTGGCGAGATAGCCGAAAAGATCAGAGAAGAAATCCCTTTTAGTGTATATGAGGGCAGGATCACCTTTGCATACGGTTATCTCCTCTTCCTCGCGAAGTCTCCTTATCTCAACCCCGTCAGCCGAGAGTATCGGAGGACCAGCATGTCTGAACCTCACTTTTATCTTTATGGAGTGGTATGAACCTATCACTATCGGTCTTAAAAATAGACTGTGTGGGGCCAAGGGAGTTATGATAAAGGCAGGTATATCTGGAAGAACTATTGGCCCACCGGCGGCCAAGTTGTAGGCTGTGGAGCCGGTGGGAGTGGCCACTATTAAACCGTCTCCCCTGAAGGATATAGGACGTTGGCCGTCTATGGTAAAAGCCACCTCTATCATGCGGGCTGATGTGGTGTTTATAGTTACATCGTTGAGAGCATTACGTCCCTCAACCCTCAAACGGGTTCTTTCAGTGGGTTGAAGTTTGCCAACTTTTATATCCCGGAGGATGTTCTCCATCTCCTCTAAAGTGAAGGTAGCTAAAAAACCTATTCTGCCCTTCTTAAATCCCACTACAGGCTTCCCCTCCGCCAAACGCACAGCCCAGAGGAAGGTTCCGTCTCCGCCTATAGCGATATATAGATCAGCCACCAGACCTGGAGGTGGATACTCACCGGCTTTGATCACTCCTTTAACCTGCATAACCCTCTTTATTGTATCCGTGTATCTCACCAGCTCCTCTTTGGAGAGATCGTCCCTAACTACAACCAAGGCCCTATCCATCTTTTAGCGTCCTCCACCTTGAACGGTTTCCCATGACCCGGATAGATCGTGGTATCATCCGGAAGCGTGAGTATTCTACGGATGGATGCCTTGAGACGGCCAAAATCCCCACCTGGTATGTCGGTGCGCCCTACACCTCCCTCCTCAAACAGGAGATCCCCTACAAAGGTTATTCCTTTGCCCACCAGGGCAATACTCCCAGGTGAATGTCCTGGCACTTCCCACACTACA
Organism: Thermotogae bacterium; assembly: GCA_013154295.1. Lineage (GTDB taxonomy): Bacteria > Hydrothermota > Hydrothermia > LBFQ01 > LBFQ01 > JAADCS01. The sequence goes on along the minus strand of JAADCS010000166.1, from coordinate 2,334 downwards.
AGTTCAAACTTTCCCACTCTAAGAACGTCTCCTTCCCCAATAAACCTCTCAGCAGGCGGTGGCGGTGGAACCTTCACTCCGAAGTGCTTTAGAACCCATTCTGGAGCTTTCTTCATTATAGGAAGATCTGCACGATTGAAGAGGACACCTCTACCAGTTAGCCTTACCCATTCATGAGCAAACATGTAGTGATCAAAATGACCATGGGTTAAAACCAAGGTAGCATTCCGGGCGTCCAAATCTATCGGAGGTTCGTTTCCCATATCTACCACCAAGAGTTCTCCACCTTCCCAAACCAGGTAAGTGTTGGAAAAACCCTTTAAACTTTCAACCTTCAAGACGAGCAAGCGGATGACTGTTTGTATACACCTCGTAGATCTGCGGTAAAAAGACTTTGAGATAGCGCTCCGTGGTCGTTACGGAGGTGTGACCCAAAAGTTCCTGTAGGGTTCTCAAATCACAACCACCTATCAGCATGTGCGTTGCAAAGGTGTGACGGAAAACATGGGGATGCACCTTGTGGGAAAGGCCTACCAAGGAGGCATAGTGTTTAACTATCTTCCATGCCCCCACTCTACTCAGGCGTCCCCCCCTGGCGTTAGGAAAGAGGTAAGGTTTCCCTCTACTAAGTACCCTATGGGCTTTTTGGAGGTAATCCCTAAGTAGGGTGGCCATACGACCGTGGAAAGGTACAACCCTCTCCTTGTTTCCTTTGCCGCTTACACGTAGGTATCTATCCCTCAAATGGACGTCCAGAACGTTCAAGGAGAGAGCCTCGGAGATACGTATCCCGGTAGCGTAGAGTAGTTCCAAAAGGACCTTGTCCCTCATCCTTAAGTTATCGGATACCTCCACAGCGTTGAGTATGCTAACTACTTCTTCGTAGGATAGAGCTTTGGGTAAGGGTTTTTCGTAGGTGGGAAGAGAAACCTCCTCCAAAGGATTGTAGGGGAGATAGTCGTAAAGGTTTAAAAACTTGTAGAAAGATTTAACGGTGGCGGCGATCCTCTGTACTGTGGCCGGTGAAAGGTTTCTATCGCTTAATGAATTTAAAAATTCGTCGTATTCCTTAGGTGAGAAGTGACGATAATCATAATCTCTTTGCTTCAAAAACTCTTCAAACAGGGCCAGATCATGCTCGTAAGCCCGTAAGGTGTTAAAGGAGCTGTTCTTCATAACCAGATAAGCTTTGAATTCCGCCACCACCTCCCTCATCACCTTTGATTATACGGCCGCAAAGTGATGATTTAGAGTATGTGAAAGCCCTCTAAATTTTCCACCTGGTCTGTTATGCTCCACTTTACCTCGTCCACTCTGCCTGGACCAATGTACAGGTAATCAACCAGTTTCCTTAGCGCGTCCTTAGGACCTTCAGCTACCACTTCAACGCTCCCATCGGGTAGGTTTTTGGCGTACCCACTAAGGCCTAACTCTTTAGCTCTCCAACGGGTGTACGCTCTGAATCCTACACCTTGGACCCAACCGAAGACGCGTGCCTCCAACCTTTCCATACTTAGTCTTCCAAAACCACTCCCCTACGCGAGCGCTTTCTTCTCCTCTTGGAAGGCGCAGGAGTCTCCGTGCTTTCCTTTTTAGGCATAGGTACGAACATAGGGGGTGGTTCCGGTTGAGAAAATTGCACGTACTGAATCCTAAAGAGCCTCTCCAAGGTGAGGTCCCTTATCCTGTCCAATGTCCTGTTGAAGGAGGCGAAGGCTTCCTTCTTGTACTCAACAAGGGGGTCCTTCTGGCCGTAAGCCCGCAGCCTCGTCTCCTCCTTCAGGTGATCCAGTATGTACAGGTGGTCCTTCCATATCTCGTCCAACGTCGTCAGGAGCACCCACCTCTCGGCTTCCCGCATGGCCTCGCTACCCAGCTCCTCCTCCTTTCTCCTGTAGAGCTCCATCACCTTCTGTAGGATCTTCTCCCGCAGTTCCTTTTTGTCCGTTATACCGTCTATGAAGGTGAAGTCCCCCAGGAAGAGGAGGGTGAGCTTTTCCTTTATCGCCTTTTTATCCCAGAAGTCGGGATTGGGTGAGTTGGCGTACTCCTCTATGAGCTGGTCTACCAGCTCCTCTATGAAATCCCTTATGACGTCCTGGACGTCCTCCCCGGCCACTATCCGATCCCTCAAAGAGTATATAACGGTACGCTGACGGTTGAGAACCTCATCGTACTCCAAGAGGCGCTTACGTATCTGGAAATGCTGGTACTCTACCCGCTTCTGTGCGTTCTCTATGGCCTTGGTGACCATCTTGGACTCCTGCGGCCACTTCTCCTTGTAGCCGAACTTCTCCGACATCTCCACGGCCTTGTCGGCTCCGAAGAGACGCA
>JAADCS010000142.1 GCA_013154295.1 Thermotogae bacterium | reverse complement strand
TAGAAAAAAACAAACGGGGACGACGGGATTTGAACCCGCGACCTCCGGCGTGACAGGCCGGCGTTCTAACCGGGCTGAACTACGTCCCCGTTTAGGTAGGTATTATAAGGGGGATCGACCAACCGTGTGGGAAGTACGAATTAGAAGAGAAACACCTAATAAAGCCACTATAAGGGTGAAGATTATACGAAGGACACGAATGGGAAGTTTTAACATCAATCGCGAACCTACGAAAGCTCCACCCATGGCTCCTAAAGCAACCACTGCAGCCATCTTAGGTGTGAATTGGTCAAGTGTACCATAGTAAAGAGCAGATGTAGAAGATGTTATACCTATCAAAAACATACTTGTAGCCGTAGCCCTACGATAAGGCATCCGCAGAATCCTATCCATCGCAAACACCTTGAAAACGCCAGCCCCTATGCCCAAAAGTGCCGACATGACACCGGCGAACATCATGAAAAGGAAGGACAGAGCTGTTCTCAAAGGTTGCAGATGGAACTCCTTCTCCGAGGAATCCATAGCCCAGAGATTAGATAATACTATAAAAACCAGCATGGATACGAAAAGAACCAGGACCACTCTGTCTGGTATCATAGAGAGCAAACGTGACCCTAACAGGGCTCCAAGAGATGTTCCAAGACCCAACAAGAAGGCAACCCGAAAATCTACCAGATCGGAACGTAAATATTTCTCGGAGGCCATAGACCACGTTGAGATAGTCACAAATATGCTTAACATAACTGCGGATTTAACGGAAAATCCTGCCAGTATCAACGATGGTACTACTATAACTCCTCCCCCCAGTCCCAAAAGGGCGCCTGTGAAACCCGCCACTAACCCTATGACCAACAGAAAGAACACGAGAACATATTCTAAAGTGCCAGGTCATTTTTATTCTGCCAACTACAGCCTTAAAATACCATGTTCCTGGAGAGATGGAAAACGATAGGTGTATAGTTCTGTTTTCGGGAGGAATAGATTCCACTACTGCCCTATGGTGGGCAAAGGAAAAGTTTAAAGAGGTGTGGGCTTTGACGGTCGTATATGGCCAAAGACACTCCTTGGAAGTGGAGTATGCTCGCTACCTATCAAAATTAGCTCGGATAAAGGGGCATATAATCGTAGAAATAGATTTTCTGAAGAGAGTGGGGGGATCTGCCCTTACGGATGATCGTATGAAAGTCCCAAAAGGAGACTATCCACCTTCCGGCACCATATCCACATACGTTCCCATGAGAAACTCTCTTTTTGGAGTAATTGCGGCTGCCTATATGGAAACCTTAGGGGTGGCCAACCTGGTTCTGGGCATTCATTCCTCAGATATACCTAACTACCCGGATACCCGACCGGAGTGGGCCTCGGCTTTGGAAACGCTTATAAATGCCGGGTCCTCTTTGGCTTTTGATAGAAAGATCCGTATGAAGGTTTGGACGCCTCTTATAGGTTTGAAGAAGCCGGATATAATCCGTCTGGGTCTCAATCTAAGGGTACCCTACGAGTATACATGGTCGTGCTACTCTCCCCAGGATGATGCCCCCTGTGGTGAATGTCCTGCCTGCATTCAGCGGGCTAAAGCCTTCCAAGCGATAGGGATGGAGGATCCACTTTTGGCACGCATAAAAAAGGAAACAAAGGAGGTTTAGTATGCTTAGGGAACTTTTGAGAGAAGACCGTGTGATTCTGGATATGAAGGCTAAGGGTAAGGAGGAGGCCATCCGAGAACTGGTGGATGTCCTGAACCTCTCTGAGGATAAGAAGGAGATCCTGTTCAAGTCCCTCATGCAACGTGAGATACTTGGATCTACAGGTATAGGCAAAGGCATAGCCATACCCCACTCCCGCTCCATAGTCGTAGATAACATAACGTTGGTGGTGGGTGTTTCCAAGGAGGGGGTAGATTTTGACTCCCTGGATGGTAAGCCTGTCCACCTGTTCTTCATGTTGATAGCCACCCCCAATGATCCTTCCATGAAGTATCTTACTGCCCTCGGATCCATAGCGAGGGTTTCCCGATCCATAGCCCATGAGGGTGAGATAAGGACCGACTTCTCCTCACCCAAGGAACTTATAGACTACATTCTTCAGCACGACCATGAGTAAGAGGGAGTATCTTCTTCGGCTCTATCTCCTGCAGGATTTGGATCTGCTCCTGCAACAGGTAAAGGATCCTGCCTACACCGAAAAGACAGGGCTTACCATCTCTGAAGAGCGCATAAAAGAACTGGAGGATAAACGGAACTCGCTTGCCCTGGAGCTTAGAAAAGCTGATCCCATCACCTACCAGAGGTACGAGTTTTTAAAACGCAGGTATGGGCGCGGTATTACACGGGTTGTGGATCGTATGTGTACCAACTGTTTCGCCGCCTTACCCGCTTCGGTTATGCGCACGAATGATGAGGTGATAACCTGTCCCAACTGCGGCATAATCCTGATATGGCTGGATTAAAGTGGGGTACATCTGGATCTTTGTAGGACTATACGGTGCAGGTGCTTTAGTTTTCTCATGGGTACTGTGGGGGTTGGAGTTCGGGGAGCTATGTACCGCCTACGCTCTCATACCTATAGGTGCCGTCTTATTGGCCGACTACGCTCTAGAAAAGCTGAACGCATACTTTTCCAAAACCCTCTCACCGTTACGTTCAAAGATAGATCTTTCCCTTTACATGAGCATCCTAAACGCTTTCATGTACCTCTCTATCTACACGGCCGGGGCTTCCTGGTCCTATAGGCTTACAGGAAAGTATCTTATCATTCCCCTTCTTTTTGCCTACGGTCTATTTTCCGGCTACTCCACTCTAAAAAAGTTTTGGAATAGGTGAAGGGGGGCATATGCCCCCCTTACGTTACCGTATCACCACTTTGAAGATTTTGTTCTTTATCTTCAAAAAGTAGACTCCAGATCTCTCAACAGTGTAGAAGTCCTCGAAGGAGGCAACGCGTCTTCCAGCAATGTCGTAAAGGGTGGCCGGGTGTGAGGTTACTATAGTCCTACCTCTAAGATTGTAGCCGACGTTTGTAAGATGTTTTGGCCTTTCCTCAACCGCCACCAGATCGGCGCATCGGTAACCAGTCGCTATCTCTAACAGGGTGTTGTTAGGATCGCTCAAGGCTACAAAGAGGTTTATCGGGGTATCGGGATCTGTACACTCCTCCCATAAGTCAAGACCCGCTATACCGTTCAGGTACGTAGAGGCTAGGAGGCTACCCCCGTAGTTCAACCTATAGAGATGGGGATCGTCCCATCCCCCATAGAAAACTTCCGGTGAGGGTAAGGCGGAGAAAATAGAAACGCTCCGAAGGGGAGCCGTTGAAACGTTGGGGAAGGTTCCTTCAAAGCTCTTCGTGGTCGGATCTATACGGTATATGGGATCGGTTCCTCCTACGAAGGCAGAGAATAGATGGCCTGACAGAGAATCCCAATCTAAGCCGGCGAGCCAGCCGGAGGAATCCGTGGCCCATACGTTCAAGCTGTCGTAAAAGTTTCCGACGCCGTCGTAATAACCCAAAGCGCTTCCACCGAAGGCGCTCCCATCAAACATAAAGTGGGATACATAGAAGGTACCATTGGCGTAGGCTATGCCGTAGATGTAGTCGTCGCTTGGGAAGATAGGATCTGGGTTCCAAGCGACCTGGAAGGTGCCGTAGGGATCATGAGGATCAAAACTGAAGACGGTGTTAGGTGGGTTCAAACTCACCAGATAGAATCTTCCACTGTCAGGTACGTAGGTCAGATCACCGAAGCTGTAACCACTACTGTCACCCAAATTGGGGAACGTCCATCTCCTCACCACATCACCGAAGCTATAAACGGTCCATGCCAGAGATCTGGCAGTGTTATTGAAAGTTAGGGTGTCGGAAGGTTCATTGGCTATAACTTCAAGACGATAGACCTTCCAAAGCTGCGGAGTGAAGGTGGCAAAATCAATCGCTATCTCGGTCGTTTCCGGTATAGCCACCGTTTGAGTGTCGCTGAACACCAGCGCGCTGCTTAGGGTGTCGTATATATTAAGTATAACTTGGGTGGAGGTAGTAGCGATGGTGCCGTTGTTTCTCACATACGCACGAGGTGTGAAGGGATCGGTCGATATTAAACCAGTGGGTTCAACCCCAAGGGCCATAATGTCATAATCTCCACCTCTGAAAAACAGTATAACCGTACCGCTGTCGGGAACGTGGGTAGCAGGCACGCTGTCATATACGTACTGAAGGAAGAAGTTGTTGGTGGAGTTGGCAGTGTCAGCCTGGATACCGATCGTAGCATCCACGTATTCAACCGCGGAGT
>JAADCS010000116.1 GCA_013154295.1 Thermotogae bacterium | reverse complement strand
TCAAGGGAGGGATCAATCAGCGGGACCCTGTCTTCCTCTGGAATTTTTGAGTTGAGGATCTCTACCAGCTTCCCCTCCCTCTTTGTCCTCTCAATTAGGGAAGGAAGCTTCATAAAGTTAAATGTCCCAAAGACCAAATCAACATGGGAGAACCTTAAAATCTGCTCTTTCTCTTTTTGTGGAACGCACCCTGCGACGGCAACCAGCAGGTTGGGCCTTTCCCTCTTTAGCTTTTTTAGGTTTCCGATGAAGGAGTAGGCCTTATTGTCCGGCTTTGCCCTTACCGAGCAGGTATTGACTATGATAAGGTCGGCCTCCTCGGGGCTCTCGGCCCTCTCGTAGCCCATGCCCTCAAGGAGGCCGGCCATCTTTTCAGAGTCGTTGACGTTCATCTGACAGCCGAAGGTCTTTATAAAGTATTTTCCAGCCATCTTCCTGTCGCCTAAGGGTTTAAAGCCAAATATAGGCTTAATCGCAGGGGTTAGGTATTGTCTGTCCCTTGGGATAGACCAGAATTTCAACTCTCCTGTTTAGGGAGCGTCCCTCTGGAGTGTTGTTGGGAGCTATCGGGTGCTTTGGTCCGCAGCCGAAAGTTAGAATTCTGGCCGGGTCAACTCCGTTTAGGACCAGTTCGTTTTTAACCGCTTCGGCCCTTTTCTCTGAGAGCTTAACGTTGTAGTCAAAGGAGCCGGTGCTGTCGGTGTAGCCCGCCACCAGGATTACCGTGTCGGGGTTCTGGTTGAGGGTTTTGGCGACCTTTCTCAACATCTCTTTGGCTTGGGGCTTTAGCTTGTAGCTGTTTACGTCAAAGAGAACCGTGTCTTTAAGAATTACCTTAACCTTCTCTGGTTCTTTAACTACCGCAACCGGTTTGTTTTCGGTAATCGGCGGTTGGGTCGGCTTGACTTCCGGGTTTGTGTTGTCAACCGGCTGAACTCCAAGGTCCTTTCCCAGGGCTTGGGCCTGCTGGTCAAGGATGTAGCCTATGGCACCGCCGATAACAGCTCCTGCTGCCGCTCCTGCCAGGATTCTCTTGCCCTTGTTTCCGTGTTTCGGGCCTGTAACCGCTCCGAGAACTCCTCCCACAACGGCTCCTATTGTGGCTCCGGCGGCCGTTTTGTTTACTTTTGTCTCTCCCGTCTGCTGGGAGCTTTGGGTTGTGGCACATCCAACTGTCAGAAAGCTGGTTAGGGTAAGTAGTGCTAAAATTTTCCTCATAATCGCCCCCTTTCTGAGCTTATTTTGCAATTTAGAATTTAAGGCTTTTAAGGAGGTTTTCATGGGGTTTAACGTTGAAGAAGTTGCAAAAAGGGCAAAGGAGGTTAGCTACGGGCTGGTTGACGTTTCAACCGAGGTTAAAAATAGGACTCTTTTGACCGCCGCCAAGCTGATTGAGGAGAAAAGGGAGCTCATAGAGAGGGAGAACCTTAAGGATTTAAAGGCCGGCCAGGAGAAGGGCCTTTCTAAAGCCATGCTTGACCGCCTTCTTCTTAACGAAAAGAGAATTAAGGGGATGGTGGAGGTCTTAAAGGACGTTGCAAACCTTCCAGACCCGGTTGGAGAAGTTATAAGGATGTGGACTAGGCCCAACGGCCTGAAGATTGGAAAGATGAGGGTCCCCCTTGGGGTGGTTGGAATTATTTACGAATCAAGGCCAAACGTTACGATTGAGGCCGGTAGCCTGTGCATTAAGAGCTCCAACGCAGTTATTCTAAAGGGCGGAAGCGAGGCCATAAACTCAAACAGGATCTTGGTTGAGATACTAAAGGAGGCCGCAGAGAAGGAGGGCTACCCTTCCCAGGCCATTCAGTTTATAGACACTACCAGTAGGGAAGCGGTTCGGGAGCTCTTAAAGCTTGACCAGTTTGTAGATGTTGTAATTCCCAGGGGAGGAGAGGGATTGATCCGCTTTGTTGCCGAAAACGCAAGGATGCCGGTGATAAAGCACTATAAGGGAGTTTGCCACGTTTTTGTTGACGAGTTTGCCGATTTAGAAAAGGCCTGGAATATCTGCTTTAACGCCAAAGTCCAAAGGCCTGGAGTCTGCAACGCTATGGAGACCATGCTCGTCCACAGCGGGATTGCCGATGCCTTCATGCCCACGATGGTGGAGCTCTTTAAGAAGGCTAAAGTGGAGCTCCGTGGCGATGAGAGGGCAAGGAGCTACGCCCCGGACTACATTAAGCCCGCAACCGAGGAGGACTGGTTTGCCGAGTATCTTGACCTGATTTTGGCCGTTAGGGTGGTTGACTCTCTGGAGGAGGCCATAGACCACATAAACACCTACGGCTCCCACCACAGCGACGCTATAGTTACCGAAAACTACACAAACGCAATGAAGTTTTTAAACAAGGTGGATTCGGCCGCCGTTTACGTTAACGCCTCAACCCGCTTTACAGACGGAAACGTCTTTGGCCTTGGGGCGGAGATGGGAATCTCAACCGACAAGGTCCACGTTAGGGGCCCTATGGGCCTTGAGGATTTGACGATTCCCAAATACATAATCTTCGGCAGCGGCCAGATTAGGGAGTAAGAGGTGATAAACGACCCCAAAGTGGGAAACTTCTTCTTCTGGTTCTTCTTTATAGTTACTATCGCCTGGACGGTTGTCGCTCTAGTCGTTAGGGCCTACAGGATGGTGAAAAAGAGGAGTTAATTAGGGAGAGAGCTCCGTTTATTCCGTCAACTGCGGAGCTTGTTATCCCTCCGGCGTAGCCCGCTCCCTCGCCTATCGGGTAGAGGTTCTCTGCGCTTATACTTCTATAGCTTTCGTCTCTGACTATTCTCACCGGTGAGGAGGTCCTGGTTTCAACCCCAACGAAGGTTGCGTTTGAGGGGAGGAAGAAGGAGAGCTTCTGGGCCCAGTAGAGGAAGGCCTCCTTTATGGGCTCTCTGATTTCTTCAGGCAGCAGCCTATCTAGCCTAGCGCTCTTTATTTCTGGTATGTAGCCTCCTTCAATTAGCTCTGCAGAACTCCTACCCTCAATAAAGTCAACAACCCTCTGGGCCGGCATTGCGTAGGAGCTCCCTCCCATTGCGAAGGCAGCCCTCTCCAAAGACCTCTGAAACTCTATGGCCTTAAAGGGGTCGTTTTCAAAGTCTTGGGGGAAAACCTGAACCACCACGGCGCTGTTTGCGTAACCGCTGTCTCTGGCGTGGTTGCTCATTCCGTTGCAGACTACTGAATACTTTTCGCTTGAGGCACAGATGACATACCCCCCGGGGCACATGCAGAAGGTAAAGACGTTTCTCTTTCTGCCCCTGTAGGTAAAGGCGTATTCGGCCGGCGGGAGCTTTGGGTGCTTGAACCAGCGTCTTCCATATTGGATTCTGTCTATGGTTTTCTGCCTGTGGATTACCCTTAAGCCCACCGCAAAAGGTTTGGCTTCAAGGGCTACGCCTATCCTCTTTAACATCTCAAAGGTGTCCCTTGCGCTGTTTCCAAGGGCAAGGAAGTAGTAGTCAAACTCCTCTACGGTAGTTAGCCCCGTTTCAAGGTTTTCAAGGGTAGCCGAAGCCACTCTGCCGCCCTCAAGGTGGAGCTCCTTTAAAAGGGTCGCAAACCTAAACTCAACTCCCATTCTCTTTAGCCTTTCCCTCAAGTTTGGAATAACCTTCCTCAGCCTGTCCGTTCCAACGTGGGGCTTGCTCTTGTAGAGGATTTCTTTAGGAGCTCCACACTCAACCAGCGTTTTAAAAACAAAATACTTTTTCCTGTCCTTAACCCTTGTGGTTAGCTTCCCGTCTGAAAAGGTCCCCGCTCCCCCTTCGCCAAACTGGACGTTTGAGTTTTCGTTTAACCGCCTAAATTTCCAGAAGCGGGCAACGTCCTTAACCCTCTGGGGAATGGGGTTTCCCCTTTCAACAACAACAACCTCAAGGCCTGCCTTTGCAAGGGTTAGGGCGGCAAAGAGGCCTGCCGGGCCGCTTCCAACCACCAAAACCCTCTTTTTAACCGGGATTTTTGGGATTTGTAACTCCTCAACCTCTTTATACTCCTTCGCAATTCCTTTCTCTAAGAGCTCCTTTGCCTTTGTTGGCGGGAGCTCCGCCACGACCCTGTAAACGAAAAGGGGCTTCTTTCGGGCGTCAATAGACTCCCTCACTATCTCAAACTCCGTTATTCCAAGCTCCTTTAACTTTTCCTCTAAAGAACTCTCTAGGGGAACCTTTACCTCTACTTCAACCTTCATTCTGGGAGCTCCATCTTTATCTTCTTCAAGAACTCAAAAAACTCAGGAGGAAATGTAGGCCTTCCCTTTTCAAGCTCAAGCCTCACCTCTTCGG
>JAADCS010000069.1 GCA_013154295.1 Thermotogae bacterium | reverse complement strand
CTCCGTCAGGTAAACGAAGGGCCCGTAGGTTTTCTTCCTCTTCAAAAAGCCCAGCATTGGACCACCTCAGGTGGGGATAATGTCATCATCTCGATATCAGGAGGGATGACACTCCTCATCGGTTCGCAACTCAAATCTCCCCTCTCAAGCCTTCTTTCGGCCAAAGGGGCCTTTTTAGCGGAGCAGGTGTCATCGGTTAAAGGGGCCCTGTCATCCCACCCGCGAAAGTTGTGAGAGAAAGAGGGTTAATAAGCTTTTGTTCATAGAAGTGTCTGTGGATATTTGATGTCTTGTTTTGTCGTCGGTTAACCAAAAAGGTTTTAGTTGAATATTTATCCATATAATCCCGGTGTTAAAAGTGGAGGATATTATGTATTCAGTGGAACCCCTGCTGAAGAAGTGGAGGGAGGTGTACAAAGAAGAAAAGAAACTAAAAAAGACACCCGAAAAAGTGGAATACTCTGAACTTGAACCTGCAGTGTACTTCAATGTAAAAAGACCGTTCTTTGTGGGGTTATCCCCTGAAGATCCCACGTACGTGAGGACTTTTAGGATGATATCATACGGTATGCTCAAATATAGTCCCTCCCTAAGGACGCTCATCCTCAGGGGTGCAGGTTATAACTTAGCCCGTAAACTTGTTGAGACCAGCGAAATCAGAAGCATAGATGACCTTCCAAGGGTATTCCTAAAACAGAAACTTGGCATAGTTGATATTATAGAAGAATCATTCAACCGCATGAAAGTCAACCTCTATGAGTGCGTAAGCTGTTACAACATCAAGCCTGTTGGAAGAACCCTCTGCGACTTTGAAGCCGGTTTCATACAGGGAGTCATGGAGGCCCTCATCGGCAAGAACATCACAAGGGAAGTATACTGCTGGGGACTAGGCAATCATTTCTGCGGATTTGAAGTGATATTTGAGTGATGGGTATGAGCCTGTTGGTAATTCAGCCCTCGACAAAATGTGATGGTGGTTGTTTAGTTTGTCCATGGAAGGAGAAGTTTGGTTGCACGGGAGTAATGTTACCCTCCGAGGTATTGGATATACTAGCTGGGAACTTAGAAGGCTTCAGGTTTGATGGGTGTGTTATAACGTGTCCTAACCCCTTTTCTCATCCCAAAATAGAGAGTATAGTTGACAAAGTTCAAGAGATATGTGACCGTTATATTGATATTTTTGTGACAATTCCCGGATTAAAGAACGTTGCTCGAAGCGGCCAACTTAAAAAAATTTCAGAGAATGTGCACGCCCTCATAATCTTAGTGGACTCACAAAAGGCCATGATGTCGTCAGTTCAGACGATAAAAAACCTGCTGTCCTTTGGTGTCGATAACATTGAAGCGTACATACCGTTGGGATCAAGTTTTGATTTCGCGGAGATACTTTCCCTGATTGGTATCTGCCGCAGACAGGGACTTAGAATAACCATAGGGCCAAGATTCTACGAGAAAGCCCCAGCAGAGGAATTCTTAAAAAAACTTGCGAAAAGGGAAAATACTGAGGTAGGTCTGCATTATGGTGTGAGGTATATCTACCATGCCCTTAAGGTTTTCTTTGACGACTACCCTGTGACACTACTGACATCTCCATCTTCGGAAAACTGCAAGACCCTTTACGTAGACCCTTATGGCAATATTTCCAAATGTCCTCACTCAAAGCTCAGTGTTAACTATCGGCATATATCGACTGAGTACCTTAGGAAGATGCTCTTTTCTCCCTGCCCTCTAAGTCAGAATACTCTTCAGCTAACGCCTAAAGTCAAAGTTTCTTTTGTGACGCGGGATGGAGTTGAAATACCACCGGACATTATGGAACTTCTTGAGCTTATCTCTCAGCTAAAGTCCTTCAGGGCCGCATGTAAAGCCATTGGCGTCCCTCCATCCACGTACTGGGAAAAAATAAAGGAACTGGAGGACAAGCTGGGTATTTCCCTAATAATAACCGTGAGAGGAGGCAGAAAGAAGGGTATAACCCTTCTGACGGGATTTGCACGGGATATCCTAGAGGAATACCGCAAGGTTAGGGAAAAGGTATTACTATCTCTATACACCTGATTTGTATGCTATCATCCGCGGGTTTTCTAACCGTGTTCTAGGTATAGGAAAACAAAGGTCGCTATTGTTCTGATTCCCGAACACGACTTCCTTTTATCTGTTTTGTTTAACCCAAAAGGTGAGGTGATAACAATGGATTCCACGCTGTCGCCTGCAATGGACCGGCTGACGGTCTATATTGACCCCTCAAAGTGCATGGGGTGCAGGGCGTGCGAAATGGCATGTGCCATCGAGCATTCCATGAGCAAGAACCTGTTCGGGGCAATCCAAGAGAAACCAAAGCCAAAACCAAGACTGAAGGTCGTTGTTGCTGACTTCTTCAATGTCCCCATGAGGTGCCAGCACTGTGAGGACGCTCCCTGTATGAGGGCATGTCCAACGGGAGCAATCTCAAAGACCGAGGAAGGTTTCGTTGTTTTGAACCCTAACAAGTGCATTGGATGTCTCATGTGCGTAATGGCATGTCCCTTTGGTCATCCAAAATACGAGCCAGAATACAAGGTAGTTCTGAAATGTGATTCCTGCGTCGAGCGCATCAGAGAGGGCAAACTTCCAGCGTGCGTCGAAGCGTGCCCAACCGGGGCGATGAAGTTCGGGCGGCTCGACGACATCCTTGAGGAGGTCAGAAAGGAAAAGGCCGAGAACTTGATTTCTGGAATGAAGGTTCCTGGTATGGTGTATGTAAAGCCCATCGTTGAAAAGAAGGAGGAAGGGCCTGTTAAGCCCATGGACATCTACAGAATGTACACTTCTGTTAGGTGGTATTGAGGAGGTGTTATGATATGGCCGAGTATATAAGGTATCGTCTTCCCGCAAAGGGAGTTTCGGCAACCAAGGGCGTTGCCGAGCTGATTGAAAAAGCCGAGGAGGAAGGCGTAAAGACCGTGTGGCACCGCCTTCTTGAACAGCAACCCCAGTGTGCCTTCGGACAACTAGGAGTTTGCTGTAGGAACTGTGCAATGGGACCATGTAGGATTGACCCATTTGGCTCGGGACCAACAAAGGGCGTCTGTGGAGCAGGAGCGGACACAATCGTTGCAAGGAACCTGCTGAGAATGATAGCCGCCGGAGCAGCCGCTCACAGCGACCACGCCAGGGACGTGGTTGAGGTCTTCAAGGGAGTGGCAGAGGGAAGGTTCCAGTACTACAAGCTGACTGACGTTGAGAAGCTTAAGTCGCTTGCGGAGGCTCTGGGAATTAACACAGAAGGGAAGGACGAACACGAGATAGCAAGGGAGCTCGCTGAAGTGCTTGAATGGGAGTTTGGAAAACCGGGAGACGAACCTCTTAGGATGCTTGCACTCGCTCCGAAAAAGAGGATTAAGGTCTGGGAGAAAGCTGGCGTTCTCCCGAGGGCCATAGACAGGGAAGTCTGCGAGTGCATGCATAGGACGCACATAGGTGTCGATGCGGACCCAGTCTCGCTGCTTCTCCATGGCATAAGGACTTCCCTCGCCGATGGCTGGAGCGGCTCAATGATGGCCACGTACCTGAGTGATATTCTCTTCGGAACGCCGAAACCCCTCAAGTCTGAGGCCAATCTTAGTGTTCTGAAGGAAGACTACGTAAACATCATAGTCCACGGCCACAACCCGATACTCTCAACGAAGATTGTGGAGGTTGCCATGAGCGAGGAGATGCAGCAGCTCGCTAAAAAGTACGGTGCCAAGGGGGTCAACGTCGTTGGGATGTGCTGTACTGGAAACGAAGTTCTCATGAGGCTTGGAGTTCCCCTCGCGGGCAACTTCCTGATGCAGGAACTGGCGGTAATAACCGGTGCAGTTGAGGCCATAATAGTCGACTACCAGTGTATAATGCCCGCTATAGTTGATGTTGCCCAGTGCTACCACACCAAAGTCATAACAACCGAACCAAAGGGCCACATTCCAGGTGCAATTCACATAGAGTTCAACGCCGAGAAGGCTGACGAAATAGCGAAGGAGATTGTTAGGATAGCGATTGAAAACTATCCGAACAGGCCGAGGGATAGGATGCACATACCCAAGCACAAGATGGAGGCCATAGCCGGCTTTAGCGTCGAGGCCATAGTTGAGGCCCTTGGTGGAACGCTTGAACCTCTTATCAACGCCTTGAGGGACGGAACCATAAAGGGCATCGTCGGAATAGTCGGCTGTAACAATCCGAAGGTCAAGCATAACTACAGTCACGTTACTCTCGCGAAGGAGCTCATAAAGAGGGACGTGCTCGTTGTGGGAACCGGATGCTGGTCGATAGCGGCGGCCATGGAAGGTCT
>JAADCS010000141.1 GCA_013154295.1 Thermotogae bacterium | reverse complement strand
AACGTCCCTGATTACCTTAACGTTGAGGCCGGCAGCAGCAATAGCCTTGATGGCGGTCTCCCTTCCACCGCCGTTGCCCTTAATTCTTATCTCAACGTCTTTAACGCCAAACTCCTTCATAGCCCTCTGGGCCGCCTTGGTAGCAGCAAGCTGGGCGGCGTAGGGAGTGCTCTTTCTGGTTCCCTTAAAGCCGACAGTTCCGCCGCTCTCCCAACAGAGG
Organism: Thermotogae bacterium; assembly: GCA_013154295.1. Lineage (GTDB taxonomy): Bacteria > Hydrothermota > Hydrothermia > LBFQ01 > LBFQ01 > JAADCS01. The sequence goes on along the minus strand of JAADCS010000141.1, from coordinate 4,094 downwards.
GTATTTCCTTCCTTGTCGGTAAAGGTAATAATTGTGTTGTTGAAGGTTGTCTGAATATGGGCTATTGCAAAACCAACAGTCCTTTTCTGCTTCTTCTTTCCGCCCCTTTTAGGCCTTGCCATCAATTACCTCCTTTAATTACTTCTTAGGAGCCTTCTTCTTACCTGCAACGGTCTTCCTCGGCCCCTTTCTGGTTCTGGCGTTGGTCCTGGTTCTCTGGCCTCTAACTGGAAGGCCGAGCCTGTGGCGAACGCCCCGGTAGCACCCGATTTCAATCAGGCGCTTAATGTTCATTGCAATCTCTTTTCTTAAGTCACCCTCTACCTTATACTCGTTTTCAATGATCTTTCTGATCTTTGCAATCTCCTCCTCTGTAAGGTCCTTAACCCTCTTCTCAGGGTCAACTCCGGCCTTTTCGCAGATCTTGAAACCGCTCTTAATGCCGATTCCAAATATGTAGGCGAGGGAGTAAGGGACTTTTTTGTTGTCTGGAATGTCAACTCCAGCTATCCTGGCCACAGCTTTCCTCCTTACTTACCTTGTCTTTGCTTGTGCTTGGGGTTTTCGCATATAACCCTTACAACGCCCTTCCTTTTGATGATTTTGCACTTGGGACACATCTTCTTGACAGACGGTCTTACCTTCATCTGCTACCTCTCCTCTTTGTGTTTCGTGCCTTTAGCCGCGGTATAGAAAGGGACGGTTAGCCTTTCCTGTAAACGATTCTTCCCCTGGTTAAGTCGTAGGGGCTGAGCTCAACGACCACACGGTCGCCTGGCAGGATTCTGATAAAGTGGACTCTCATCTTTCCCGAAGCGTGGGCAAGGACCTGATGTCCGTTATCAAGCTCCACTTTGAAGTAGGCGTTAGGAAGGGCTTCCACTACCTTTCCTTCCACCTGAATGCCTTTCTCTTTCGCCATTTCCTTATCTCCCTTAAATTGCGGACATAATTATAGTCCCATCTTCCGTAATAGCAATATCGTGCTCAAAGTGGGCAGAGAGTTTACCGTCTTTTGTCACTACTGTCCACCCGTCCCTCTTGACTTTGACCCTTCCCGTTCCCTGGTTGACCATAGGCTCTATGGCAAAGGTCATTCCCGGCTCCAAAGTAATGTCCGGATAGCCCTTAAAGACGTAGTTGGTAATTTGGGGCTCCTCGTGGAGCGAGCGGCCGATTCCGTGGCCCGCATAGCCCCTGGTAACGTTAAAGCCGTGGCTCTCAACAAACCTTTGTATGGTTCTTGAGATATCTATAAGCTTCCCGCCGGCCTTGGCCGCCTCTATTCCTTTATATAGAGCCTGGCGGGTAACCTCTATTAATTTCTGGGCCTCCTCAGAAACCTTTCCCACAGGGACAGTTAGGGCAACGTCCCCTATCCAGCCGTCAACTACCGCTCCAAAGTCAAGGGAGACTATGTCCCCTTCTTTAAAGACCTTGTTTTTAGTGGGAAGTCCGTGGACAACCTCCTCGTTTACAGATACGCAGATAGCTCCAGGAAAGCCCCCGTAGCCCAGGAAGGCAGGCTTAACGCCATAGTCCTTGCAGTAACTTCTGGCAAGCCTGTCTATTTCAAGGGCACTTATTCCCGGAGCCACCTCCTCCGCAATTTTCATGAGGATTTCCATTGTGGTCGCAGCAGCGGTTCTGAGCTTGTCTATTTCCTCTTGAGTTTTGAGGATTATTCCGTGTTTGGTTCGCCTCAAGGGAGCTCCTTTAAAGCAGACCTAAAGCTTGTTCAATCTTTTTTGTAATTTCCTCAATCTCGCCTACGCCGTAAATCTCAACCAACAGCCCCTTTTCCCTGTAGTAGTTAATGAGGGGAGCCGTTTGGTCTCTGTAAACCTTTAGCCTATTTCTTATTATCTCCTCTGTGTCGTCGGCGCGGCCACGGGCAAGGAGCCTCTTGACGATTTCCTCGTCGTCAACGTTAAGATAGATAACCCTGTCAAGGGGCATGGAGAGCTCTTTTAACATCTGGTCAAGGGCTTCAGCCTGCTTGAGGGTTCTGGGAAAACCGTCAAGGATAAAGCCCCTCTCTTTAACGTCAGGTTGGGAGAGCCTTTCTTTAATTATTCCGATGATTACCTCGTCTGGAACGAGCTCTCCTTTGTCCATGTAGCTCTTTGCAAGTTTTCCGAGCTCCGTTCCCTCCTTAACTGCCGCCCTTAAAATGTCTCCGGTAGAGATATGGGGGACCCCAAACTTCTCAGCTATTTTAAGGGCCTGAGTTCCCTTACCCGCACCGGGAGGGCCCAGGAAAACTACCTTAATCACTTTGCACCTCCAGCAAGGCGAAATTTCCTCTGCCTCCTTCCAAGGAGTCCTTCGTAGGAGAGCATGAGGGCGAAGGCTTCCATTCTCTTGATTGTGTCAAGGGCAACTCCAACCACAATCAGGATTGCAGTTCCACCAAAGTAGAAGGGAAGCTGGAGCTTCTGGGTAATTATTAGGGGAATAACCGCCACAAGGGTTAAGAAGACCGCACCTGCAAAGGTCAGACGGGAGACAATTCTGTCAAGATATTTGGCCGTTTCGGCTCCAGCCCTGACTCCCGGGATGAAGCCCCCGGCCTTGTTTAGATTTTCAGCAATCTCCTCGGGGTTGAAAACTATCGCCGTGTAGAAGTAGGTAAAGAAGAAGATTAGAGCTCCGTAAACCACTATGTAGAGAACCGAGCCAGGCTGAAGGGCGTCGTAGATGGCCTGGGCAATGGGGTGGTGGATGAACCTAACAATCGTTGCAGGAAACATCAAAACGGAAGCCGCAAAGATGATTGGAATAACGCCGGCAGGGTTGAGCTTTATTGGAAGGTAGCTTGCGTATCTTCCGACGGACCGGCTTCCAACTGCGCGCCTTGCATACTGGAGAGGGACTCTCCGCTCCGCCTCCTGAATGTAAACGATTGCAGCAATCATAACGAGGATTATTGCAACGACGGCAATTGCCTTAAAGAGGGACATATCGCCGTTTTTAAGCATTGTAACCATTGTTATTACCGCACCCGGAATTGAGGCGACAATACCGGCGAAGATGAGGAGAGACATTCCGTTTCCAATTCCCCTCTCGGTTATCTTTTCGCCCAGCCACATGAGGAAGGTGGCACCGGCGGTTAAGGTGGTAACGGTAACAAAGAGGAAGGTGAAGCCGGGGTTTGGAACTACCGGAACGCCAGAGGGGCTAGTCATCTTCTCAAGGCCAATGGCAATTCCAAGGGCCTGAATGAAGGCAAGGAGGACGGCTCCGTAACGGGTGTATTGGTTGATCTTCCGCCTTCCGTATTCTCCCTCCTCTTTAGCCAGTTTTTCAATTGAGGGAATTGCAACGGTTAAAAGCTGCATTATGATGGCGGAGCTAATATAGGGCATTACGCCGAGGGCAAAGACCGTAAGCTTGCTGAGGGCTCCGCCCGAAAAGACGTCCATCATTCCAAAGACCGTCCCTTGAGCCTTCTGGAAGAACTCCATGAGAGCACTAACGTTGATGCCGGGAACGGGAATGTGGGCGCCAAGTCTGTAAACTGCGAGAATAAGGAGGGTAAAAATAAAACGGCGCCGGAGCTCCGGCACCTCAGTAACGTTGGCAATTATCTTGGCAAGGTTCATTAACTACTCCCCTTTGTTATTCAATCACTTCACAGGAACCACCTGCTGCCTCAATCTTCTCCTTGGCAGAAGCTGAAAACTTGTGGGCCTTAACGGTAAACTTCTTGGTAAGCTCACCGTCCCCAAGTATTTTAACAGGCATGTTTTTCTTTACAAGTCCAGCCTCAAGGAGAACTTCGGGAGTAATCTCTGCACCTTCTTCAAACCTTTCGTTTAAAAGGCCTACGTTAACGACGGTGTACTCCTTCTTAAAGGGAGCGTTGGAAAAGCCCCTTTTTGGGAACCTCATGTAGAGAGGAGTCTGTCCACCCTCAAATCCGGGCCTGGTTCCACCCTTCCATCCGGAACGGGCCTTCTGTCCCTTCTGGCCCCTTCCGGAGGTCTTACCGTGGCCGGAACCGTGGCCTCTACCTACCCTCTTCTTCTCCCTTACGGCGCCTTCGTTTGGCCTGAGGTTATGTAATTCAAGTCCCATCTTACTCCTCCACA
>JAADCS010000160.1 GCA_013154295.1 Thermotogae bacterium | reverse complement strand
GCAAGATCCTTTTCAAGCCTCTCAACGTCCCTCTCAAGAGATCTCTTCCTCTCCCTCAAACCCGACAGTTTCTCAGATATGTCGTAATAAACGTCCCTTTTCTTCCTCCAGATTTCTCTCTCCTTCTCCGCCTCATCCAGCTCTTTCTCAGCCACTTCAAGCTCTTTTCTGATCTCACCCAGTTTCTTTTCGATTTCCTCAATCTCCCTGCTAATTTCCGCCTTCCTCTCCTGTTTGAGCTCAAGCTCCTTCTTGACGACGTCGTACTCCTTCACCTTATCCTCGAAGTGAGACACCACTTCCCTCATGTTCCCCCAAGCCCTCTCGAGCCTATCCAGCCCGATCAGCCTGCCCATCAGCTGTTTTCTCTGGCTCGGCTCCGCATCGACCAAGCTTGCGACTTCACCCTGCCTGACAAAGATGGAGTTCACTATCGTCTCCTTATCCATCCTGAGAAGCCTTGGAATTTCAGCAGAGACTTCCTGCCCCCTGGCAATTGGCACTCCATCCTTCAGCAGAATCGCTTCTGTAGTTCTGCTCTTCCTCTCCCTCCTCAGCGTGTACTCCCTGCCGTCCACCTCAAAAACAACTTCCACCTCAGCAGAGTTCGCCCCTCTTCTTATGACGTCAGTTACCTTCTCTCCCCTGACCTTAATTCCAAAGAGGGCGAAGATTATGCCATCTATAACCGACGTCTTTCCAGCGCCGTTAGGGCCAATCAGTACTGTGACCCCGAGAGGGAACTCTATTGTAGTATCAGCGTGAGAGATGAAGTTCTTGAGCCTAACCCTCTTTATGATCATTCTCCCACCTCCAGAAAACGCTCAGCAACGTTAATAGCGTCACTCACGTTGTCTTCGGCCAAAAGCTCGTAGAGCTCGTAAGCCAGCCCAGAAAGGTCTCCCAGATATTCGTCAAAAATCTGCTTAAGGTTGATCGATCCTCTCTGGACTTCGACGTCCCTAACACCCCTTTCCCTGAAAGCCTGCCTGTAGCAGAGTACTTTTCCCCTCAAAAGTTCTTCTAGCTTCCCCATGACGAGGGGCCTGTTAATCGACTCTCCCTTCACAGTCACGTGCAGCACTGGCTTTTTCGGGAGGTCGCTGACAAGCTCCAGCAGCTTCTCCAGCTCACCAACTTCCACTTCAACGTCAATCTGAGGCCTTATATCCAAGTTTACTTCGTGAACTTCGACTTCATCCTCAAGATCGATAATGTAAAATCCCTTTCCCTTCTTCTTCCAAGAGGAAATCTCGTCCTTCCGGATTATCTCCGTCGAACCGCTGTAGGCAAAGAATCCATTTCCAAACTTCTCAAGAACTCTGGAGTGTATGTGCCCGAATGCGTAATACGATGCTTTCCTAGGCAAGTCGTCCTCCTCAAGCTCATAAGCACCTTCAAACGGCAGGTGAGTTTTGATAGCTTGATGGGCTATCAGAACCGAATGCCTGTATCTCTCAGCAATCGCATCGAACTTGCTCAGCTCACTCTTCAGCTTGTTTATGTATGTGCCTCTAAGGTTTGAAATCCCGGCGATAAGGACACCATCAACTTCCACCCAGTCCAGCTCGCACAAACCCAATACCGGGATGTCGAATAGCTTGTGGGGAGGCATCCCCTTCCTCTTCGGCGTGTCGTGATCTCCCAGAACTGTGAAAATCTTCATCTTCCCATCTATCTTCTTCAGAGCGTTTTTGAAAGTGTAGAGGGCCTTTATCGGAGGTTTTGGAGAGTCGAAAAGGTCTCCCGAATGTATCAGGACGTCTACTCTCTCCTCTATCGCCTTATCCACGGCTTCTTCAAAAGCCTCGTAGATGTCATTCTCCCTCTCATCGAGGTTGTACTGCCTGTAACCCAGATGCGTGTCCGAAATATGGGCTATTCTCATAACACATCACCAAAGACATCTTTAAATCTAATATAAAATATTACAACATCATCTATATTTTTCTTGATGTATGTAAGATAATCATCCTGTTTGAGATATTCTTCCAGTTCCGGGTCCACTAGCTCAGAAACGACTATGCTCACTTTATCCGGCCGTACAATGTGCCTCGGATCTCTGGTAACACTAAGCTTTTCTTCCCTGCTAACCACGAGGTAACCTGCTGCATCCTCTGTAAACAAGATGTAGATTCCCTCATAACGGTCATCGTTTTTGTATATCTTCTGCATATGCTGGCGTTCAACCAAACATATTTTCCCGTACACCACATCCTCTGAGAAAACCCTGTACTCCGGATCCACTGCCCGGAGTACCAAGTCCACAGATCGCAAGATGTCCTCCTGAAACCCGATAACGCTGTACAAGACCCGGCCAAAAAGCGAGTACTTGTCAAACGCTTCTGCGTCTATAACGTCCAGATACTTGCGATCGACATCACCATTATTTCTGACGCAGAAGCCAACGTACGGGAGGATGTACTTTCCCAGTATCCTGCTGGCAGCATTCCACCACTTTGCTGCACTGTAACTTCCCCTCACAATTTCTGACAGGAAGTCCGCAGCATCCACATCACCGCATACGTTCCTGTACACAGTTTATCCCTCCACAATGCTCCTGTACTCGTCCAGTTCCCTTTTCAGCTCCTCCTCTCTCCTCTCTTCTTCCTCCTCAGCTTCCCTCACTGCCTCTCTGAGCTTTCCAACAACATCGATGTCAGCACCTCCTTCCCTCGTTATCCTCTCCCTGACCCTGATCATGACCGGAGCTCTTGTCACCTCTCCAACCACAATCGCCTCACCAACATTCAGGCCGGGCAGGTCGTTCAGCAGGCTCTCACTCATTCTCTCCGAACTCATCCTCACTGCTTTCTGGTCCTCAGGATTCGTCATCCTCATGATTATCTGACTGTTACATTGGCTCAGAACGTCCGAATCTATCTTGTAAGGGCGCTGGGTGATCAGAACGAGGAATATACCGAACTTCCTGCCTTCAGCAGCTATCCTCTTCACGATCTTCTTGGACAGCGTGTTCTCTTTGCTTGGGATGAACCTGTGCGCTTCCTCAATGAAAATGAAAACGGGATACTTGTACTGCTGCGTTTCAACTTTCTCGCATACACTGCTCAGGATCCTGAAGGCAATGTAATCAGAAACCCTGTCGTCCAGCCCCGAAAGGTCGACAACTGAGATGTGTTTCGGCCTTAGCAGTTTGTCTATCGATGTGGTAGCTGAACCAAAAACTTTGATCCGGGATAGCCTTCTCACATAGTTCAGGGCTCTCTGAGCGTCTGAATCGCCATTTTCTAAACGTTCGATGAGGTCTTTCAAGTCATAGCCCTTCCCGTCTTTCTTCAGTTCTTCAAGGGCATTATTGATAGCATTAGCAATGTTGGTCCACTTCTCGCTAATCCCGCAGACTGTCAGTATCTCCTCCAATGTGAGGTCGGAGAACTTCACTTCGTACGGGATAGTCCTGCCAACTTCTCCGCCATACCTCCCCGTGCTTTCGGGTGTTCTGAACACGCTAACCCTATCTGAGAACTTCCCACCGTCCTTTTTACGGGAGAGGAAAACGTAGTCAGCGTGAGGATCCAGAACTATGACGGTTGCACCTTTTTTGAGCAGTTCCTCCAGCAAAACGCCAGCGACGTAGCTCTTTCCAGCTCCAGTCTGTGCAAGAATTGCGAGGTGTCTCCTGAACCCCCTTATGCTCAGACTTACGGGAACGTCTCTCCTCGTTATGAGGTGCCCTACAAACAGCCCTTCCTCTTCAGGATATGAGTAAAACTTCTTCAATATGTCCTCCGGAGCCCTGAATACATCATTTCCGGGATATATCGCCCTTCTGGGCTGAAGAACAGCCCCATTGTGGAGGAAACCCAGAACCCTCGCTTTGGCAAACAGCTTTCTGTCAACGAGGCCGGCATCCCTGATCTTTTCCACAACATCCAAACTAAGCTTCCCGCTCAGGGCCATGCTCAGAGAGTAAACTGTGTCGACCTGAGCAACTATATCCACATCTACTTCTTCTCCATCAACGTTCTCCCTCGACTTCACAACTACATACTCCCAGCGTGACGGCTGCTTGTTCTCGTCAGCCACGAAGTAGAACTCAGTTGGAGAAGCTTCACCTAAAACAACACCCAGTTTACGGGAATCTGACACGCCTATACCCCCTAGAAGTTGCGGATTTACCAACAATCTTTTCGAATTCGGGCAGGTAGAGGTTCTCGAAAACTTCTCTGCTCAGTTTGACTTTTCTGTCAACAGTGCTGAGCCAGATGTTGTAGTTTTCCAGCCCGCAGTAACCAGCTGAAACCAGCTCAAGAATCCAGTCCACATTAACGTCCACAGGTTCCGGCCATCCAACCTCAGACAGCTTTGTATCGATACCAAAAACCCAGG
>JAADCS010000015.1 GCA_013154295.1 Thermotogae bacterium | reverse complement strand
CTTGCTATAGCTTTTTATCTTATGGGGGTTTATTGCTTGTGTGATGGACGTAAATGGGTTAAAGAGTGTAAGGACAACTGATCATGGAGATATTTTTTAGCCTCACAGTGAAACCAATTCACGAACGGCTATCTTTTCTTTCTCCAATAAAATGGGGTAATAGGAAACGAGGTGATAAAGACTCCCTCCTATGCGAAAAAATGCTACCCTTCTATTCCTCAAATTCCCGTACTGCCCGATAGGAGTATTGAATGCCTGGCAAACGGGTGACCCTTATGAGGCAAAAGAGTATAACACCCAAAAACGATCTCGGCCACGAAACTAAGAAGATAACCCCTACAACCGTCAAAAACAACGATGGCTCCAGCTTCACTCCATCAGCGGCTAAACTCTTGAGCCTTCTTCATCCCCTCCACGAAAGACTTCATATCCTTGGGTGGTACTGGAATCAAACGTACAACCGTATAAGCTTCATCGCCTAAGTACTCCCTAGCGACCATTCTAACATCCTCTCTGCTGACTCTGCTTATACCCTTGTAGTACTCATTTACAAACCTTTCTGGGTCCCCCGTCCTCACCCAACTCCAACCTATGGCCATAGCCAACCCGTTGGAACTTTCCCTTTGATTTATCGTATTGACCAAGGCCGATTTCTTGGCACTTCGCAAATACCTTGCGGGTATCAACTCCTTCTTTATGTTCTTTATCTCCGAAAGGACCACAGCTTCAACCGAATCGTAGTTGGCATTTTGCTGTAGGGTTATCCAGATCACAAACAGGGTGGGGTCTATGCCCCCGAAGGCTCCAGCCCAATAGAAGGTTGCCAATCCGCCCTTGACCAGCTTTTGATAGAGGGGAGAGGTCTTGACCGAGAGATACTCCGAGAGAACATCCAGCGCGTAATGATCAGGGTGGTTGCTAGGTGGAATATGCCAGGCCAGGACCAGATACTTGGTAAAACCTTCCTTTTTAACTATTGCCACCCTCTTGCCGGTTTGCTCCGGTTCTTTGGTGCGTACTTTTGGGATGTTTTCAACCGGTTGATGTTTCCCAAAGTACTTTTCAGCCCAGGCAAAGATGTTTTCCGCCTTAACGTCTCCAACCACCACTAAGGCTGCGTTGTTGGGAGCATAGTATACCTTATAATAACGCTTTAGATCTTTGACAGTGAGGGACTGGAGATCGCTCATCCAACCTATCACGGGATGGCGATAGGGATGAGCTATGAAGGCTGAAGCGTACAGCATCTCCCATGTGATCCCACTGGGCATGTTCTCCGTGCGCCAACGCCTTTCCTCCTGAACCACCTTCACCTCCTCTTCAAAACCCTCAAAGGGAATGTGCCGCATTCTCGCGGCCTCTATCTGGAGGACCTCTTCAACCCTATTGGAGGGCACCACCTCATGGTAGACTGTGGCGTCTCGTGTGGTAAAAGCGTTATCCCTTCCGCCCATACGGTCTATGTACTGGCTGAAATCTACTCCCTTCCATTTGAAACGGAACATCATATGCTCAAGGACATGGGATATGCCCGTTATACCGTAGCTTTCGTTGCGAGAACCGACTTTGTACCAAACTTGAACGGCAGCCACCGGGGCCGAGTGATCTTCAACCACAAAAACATGAAGGCCGTTCTTTAAAACCTTCCGTTCAACTTTTACAGGTTCCACCTCTACGTTTGTCATCATCATAAGGACCATGGTTTTTATTCTACGGTGGTTACTTTACAGATGTAGGAAACGGAAACATCATCCTCTTTCCACATGCAAAATGTGGATTTGCCCGATCTACGGTAGAGGAGTGAGGGAAATTGACCTTCTCATCGGGTAGAGGAACCTCCACCTCTTAGATCGGACGTTCGTGGGTCAATATTGGGATGGAACCACCGTTCGATATCACCCGATACCCTTTCACCTCAATTCTGCTCCCTCCTTCGCCAAAAATCCCCCGATAACCGGATTTCAAAGGGATCGTTCAGTGGTTTCACTTGATTGGATTTTTCCACGGTTGATATGAAATGTGAATTACTGTGATCCAGATGCGTTTCTGCAAGTCGACGAATTACTAACACATCCTAACACAAATCCGTTATAGCGGGGGTAGAATACCAGCCCCATGAGTAGGATAAACGAGGTTATAGCGCGTGTAAAGGAAACCTACGGAAAAACGGAACCGGAGTTCGTCCAGGCCGTGACCGAGGTGCTGGAGAGCATAAAACCTATAGAAAACAAACACCCGGAGTTTATCAGGGCCAACATATACGAGCGCATGGTTGAACCCGACCGCGTTATCATCTTCAAGGTTACCTGGGAGGATGACCAAGGTAACCTCCGTGTAAACAAGGGGTATCGCGTTGAGTTTAACGGTGCCATAGGTCCCTATAAAGGGGGACTGCGCTTCCGTAGGAGCGTCAACCTTGGTATCATAAAGTTTCTTGGTTTTGAGCAGATCTTCAAGAACGCCTTAACAGGCCTTCCTATGGGAGGAGGAAAGGGCGGCTCCGATTTTGACCCCCACAAGAAGACCAACAACGAGGTGATGAGGTTTTGCTACGCCTTTATGTCAGAGCTTTACCGCCATATAGGGCCCTATACGGACGTCCCCGCTGGCGATATAGGTGTGGGAGCACGGGAGATAGGTTACCTATACGGAGCCTATAAGAAGCTACGCAACGAACACACCGGAGCTATAACTGGTAAGGCATACGAATACGGCGGAAGTCTCATAAGGTTAGAAGCTACTGGGTACGGGCTCCTTTACTTCACCGAGGAGATGCTTTCACACCGTGGTGAAAGCGTTGAAGGTAAGGTGGCGGCCGTCAGCGGCTCCGGAAACGTAGCCCTCTACGCGATAGAAAAGGCTAACGAGCTAGGCGCCAAGGTGGTTTTCGCTTCAGATTCCAGCGGAACCATATACGACGAGGAAGGTATCGCTGGCGAAAAGTTCAAGTTTTTAAAGGATCTCAAGGAAGTAAAGCGCGGTCGCATAAAGGAGTACGCCGAAAAGTTCAACGTCCCTTACTTTGAAGGTAAATCCGTTTGGGACGTTATAGCTGACGAAGGCATAAAGGTTGATATAGCTCTCCCCTCCGCCACCCAGAACGAGATCCATAAGAGACATGCCGAAGCTCTGGTGAAGTTAGGTGTGATAGCCGTAGCGGAGGGGGCCAACATGCCTTCCACGCCTGAAGCCATAGAAATATACCGTGATGCCGGTATTCTCTACGGCCCCGCCAAAGCCGCCAACGCTGGTGGCGTCGCCGTATCGGGCCTGGAGATGTCTCAAGATGCCATGCTTCTACAGTGGACGAGAGAGGAAGTAGACGAGCGCCTACGTAAGATAATGAAACACATCTACAGAGAAGCGGTGGAGGCGGCTGAAGCATACGGCTATCCTGGGGATCTAATGGTAGGCGCCAACATAGCAGGCTTTCTGAAGGTAGCCAAAGCCATGGTGGCTTTAGGTCTCTTCTAAAACGAAGAAGGAAAGGAAACAGGTGGGGGCTTCAGCCCCCACTTTTTTCCTTAACGAAATTAGGATAGTATCTCTAGCTGAAAGATGGTATAAGTGTCGGTCAATTTCTCATAGCTAAACGTATAGCAACAAGCTGGCTTCACTCTGCGGCTAAATAGCCTCCAAGTGAAACCAGCCACCGGAGTAATGCTTTTTAGACGGTTGAGCACATGGTAAGAATGGGGACTAAGCTATGGCAAAAATATGAATACCAACCGCAACGAATTATGTCGAAGAAGTAAATGGGCAAATCGGAGCGAAAGGGATGCTAAAAAGTGCGCGATGAGGGGATGAAGAAATTCAAGGGGAAAGTAGTCGTTTGTCGTGGAGGTATGGGAAAGGGGCAAGAGATCCTCCGAAGTAGAGGACTAAAAATTGGCGTTTGGAATTGAAACCCATGCACCGTGAATTACACCCTTAAAATCTCCGTGGAATGCCTTACACAGCTATAGTGGGTTTACAGTGGGGTGATGAGGGAAAAGGCAAAGTTATAGACTACTTGGCAGGGGATTACGATGTGATAGTTAGGTTTCAAGGAGGAGCCAATGCCGGCCACTCTGTACATGCGGGCGGTAAGTCATTTACATTTCACCTTCTTCCTTCGGGTATGCTCCATGAGGGTGTAGTTGGAGTTATAGCTCCCGGTTTGGCAGTAGACCCAGAGGAACTACTTGGGGAACTTAGAAGACTCGAAGAGGTGGTTGGTAGTCTCTCCGGAAGACTCTTCTTAGATCCGCGAACCCATGTGGTTCTTCCTTACCATAAAAAAGAGGATTCCCTCTTTGAGGAATCTTCTGACAACCCTATAGGAACTACACGCAGAGGAATAGGTCCCGCTAACAGAGACAGATACGCTCGGATAGGTATTAGGGTCGGGGATACCTTAAGACCTTCCCGTTTAAAGGAGCATCTAAGACGATCCTATGACTTCAATAGGAAGCTGGTAGAAATCTACGGAGATAGGATACCGCCCTTTGAGGAAATCTACGATTTTCTGTTAGAGTTCGGCCGAAAAGTTGAACCTTACGTGGAGGATACGGTTATACTTCTAACCAAAGAGGAAAGAAGAGGAGCCCGAATTCTACTTGAGGGAGCGCAAGGAACCTTTTTGGATACCAACTTCGGCACATACCCTTACGTTACATCCTCTCATCCTATAAGTGGGGGCGCTACGATAGGAGCCGGGATCCCCCCCTGGAAGATTGACAGAGTCGTGGGGGTATTTAAAACCTATACCACAAGAGTCGGTGAAGGTCCCTTCCCTACGGAGGAAAAGGGTGAATTGGGAGAGAGGTTAAGGAGGATAGGAGGGGAATACGGGGCGACCACGGGAAGGCCAAGGAGATGCGGTTGGTTGGATATACCGATGATACGATATGCCATCCTTCTCAACGGTGTCACAGAACTTTTCATAACCAAGGTGGATGTTCTTCAGGAAGTGGGTATCTACAGGATGGCCTTGGAGTACGAGATCAACGGAGAAAGGATACCCTACCCCCCACCCTTTTCATCCGACTGGTATCATCTAAGGCCCATATACAGAGACTTTTCTACCTTGGAGGAATTTTTGGATGCCGTTGAGAGAGAAACGGGAGTTGATTTGAACTTCGTGTCGGTGGGTAAAGAGAGAAGCGCGGTAATAGAAAGACAAAAAAGGAGGTAAATATGGGAGCACGGAAGCCAAAGGGACCTGCGAAGAAGTCGGGGCTAACCCCTAACGACATAAGAAACTACCAGTTTAAAGGTAGTCTCTTCGGCGGGTACAACAAGGGATCCGTTGAAGAGTTCAAAGAGCTGGTGGCTAGGGAGTTCGAAAGACTCCGCCGGAACCTCACGGAACTGGAGAACGAGCTGGCCCAAGCCAAGATAAACCTTCTGGAGCTTGAGGAGATAAAGGAACTTCTGGAACAGAAGAGCGACGAGGTAGAACTCCTTAAACAGCAGAACGAGATACTCGAACGGAAACTCAAAGAGTGTGAAAGTAAACCCTCTCACGACGAGTATAAAAGGGCCTTTGAAAGTCTCTCCAAAGAGTACTCCTCTCTCAAAGACGAATACGCAGCCCTCCACCGTCGTGTGAAGGAGTTGGAAAAGGAACGGGAGGAACTCCTCCAACATCTGGAGGCACTGCGTAAAGAAAACGACCTCTTAAAGGAAAAGGTCTCATCATCTCAAGTTCCCTCCGAAGAGGTTGAGAGGTTAAAAGATGAAGTGGAGAGGTTGAAAAGGGAGAACGAGGATCTTAAACGAAAGCTTCAGGAAGCCTCCGCGTCCACACCTACGGAGGTTATACGTATAGCCAAAACTGCTGCCGATCGTATAAAAGAGGAGGCGGAACGAACCCGCAAAGAAACTCTCATGCACACCCTCAACTCTCTCCAGGAGGTTATGGAAACCCTTGAGAAGTTGAGTCGCTCCTTGAAAGAGAAACTTGGGGGTGAAACATGAAGAGAAGGATAGTTTGGGCGACCGATTTTTCCAACTACAGTAGATCCATAGGAACCTTCCTAAAGGTGATAAGCGAGAAGGAGGAAACCGAAATTCTCCTCTTACACGTATTTCCGGACATAGCCACCATGTATGGCCCCTTCATCCCTCAAACTCCCAATATCATCTCCGCCTGGGAGGAAGCTAGGGAGAAAGCCGAAAAGGAACTCAAAAGATGGGAGAGCGAATGGAAAAGAAAAGGTTTAAACTTAACGGCCCATCTTGCTATAGGTAAGCCAGTTGAGCAGACCATAAGAGAAGCAGTTAAATTTAGGGCCGGTTGCATAGCTGTGGGCACAAGGGGAGTGTCAGGTTTTAGGGCTTTTATTGTGGGATCCTTCGCCAAGGATCTGCTCCACGCATCTCCAATACCGGTTTTAACGGTACGCCTCCCCCATATCAAGCTTCAACGGATACTGGTACCCATAGATTTTTCTAAGGCGACGGATTTTGTGTTAAAATATCTACCCAAAATTGAGAGTTTGGGCAAGATAACTCTTTTCCATGCGGTTGTGGTAGACTTTCCTCTAAGTGACAGCGAGAAAAAAGAGATGGAACAGAGCGTTCTGGAAAGGATGCCCGATTATCCTAACGCTGAAAAGGAAGTTTATGTAGTATATGATAGAGCTTTGGATATAGTTGGAGCCATAACCAGCTATGCCGAAAGGCGAAAGTACGACCTTATAGTTCAGACCAGTCACGGTAGGGGTGGTATAGAGAAGGTGATATTCGGAAGTGTAGCTGAGGGAGTAATAGCCCGGAGCAGAATTCCGGTTCTAACGCTCAACATGAGAACCATGAAGGTGGAACTACTCAGGTAAATGGAGGTATTCGCTGGTACAGGGGGGTATTCCAACGAAGATTGGGTGGGAATACTCTATCCGGAGAATGCCAAACCATCACAGTTTTTAGAGATATACTCGCGATACTTCAACGCCGTTGAGTTGAACATAACCTTCTACGTGTTTCCATCGGTAGCAGCTTTAGAAGGTATCCTGCGGCGAGGAAAGGGGTTGAATTTCTCCGTGAAGATCAATAGGGAGATGACTCACGACCTCCGCCTGACCTCAGAGAACGTTAAGGCCACGCGTTTTATCCTTGAGAAACTGTCTTCCGGCCAAGGTAGGGTGGTTTCCTTGGCCCAATTTCCCTACAGATTCAAAAACACCCCCAAAAGTCGGTCTTATTTAGTTGAACTAGCCAAATCATTAGTAGGATTCTCTCTTTTCGTTGAATTTCGCCACAGTTCCTGGGATAACCTTGAGGAGGACTTTTTGCGTGACGTGGGTATAAAAAGGGTCAGCAGCGATTACCCCCCACTTAAAGGCCTTCCTTCTCCCCGTCTTTACATAAACGACGGTGAAGCCTACGTTAGGTTCCACGGCCGAAACCGTAGAAATTGGTGGAAAGGTAAGGATCAAATGGAAAGACATGATTATCGTTACTCCTACGAGGAATTGGCCCTTTGGGTTAGGAGCATTCGGGAGGTTTCAACCCGGCTCTCCTATCTTTGGCTCATCTTCAACAACACTACCAAAGGGCATGCCCTGTACAACCTGTGTATGCTCAAAAAGCTCATGCCGGATTTACCCATCCGTATAGACGAGATCCTGGAATGTTAGACGAAAGTTTTAACGGGGGTAGAATACCTACCATGAAGGATGTAGAAGCAAAGGAATTCTGGGAGGAACTTAAGGAGGGAACGGTTGTGGTAGATCTCTGGGCCGATTGGTGCCGCCCCTGTAAAGCCATAGAACCCTATCTAAGGGAATTGGCTAAAAACTATCCGCAAGTCAAGTTCCTGCGTCTGAACACCGATGAGTATCCGGAGGTACCCATGGAGCTGGGTGTAGTTAGCATACCTACCATTCTCTTCTTCAGGGACGGGAAGGAGGTGAAACGGATAGTCGGCGCAAAGCCCAAACACGTATATCAACGAACGCTTCAGGAGGTGGTGGGATCTTGAGCCTTTAGGAGGGAGGGTACGTCCCCCAAACGCAAAGGCTCGTATCCTCTATCAGCTAAGAGATTTAATATATCGGTTAAATTTTGTAGCACTTTCCGAGCTGGGTAGGGACTTAGACCTTTCACCAACTCAACATTATGGAACATCATGACCAGTATAACAGGGTCGGGATGGAGCTTTTCCATCCGTTCTACCAACCATCGTGCATCCCATAGACTCGTGGTGGTAGGCCTTAACCATACGGGTCCGAACATCTTTTTCGCGAGACGGCGCAGCCTCAAAAGCGGTATATTCCGTAGGAGTTTGTAAGCTATCCAATGGCGGGGAAGTATCGTTATAGGTACTTCCCAGATGTTCATTTCTCCTGGAGTATAAGGATCATCCCTTGAAGGTCTGTAGGGATATATAGGACTGCGAGTATGATTCTCACCTGAAACCGCCGAAAAGGGTGTAAAAGATGAATCTACCTTGTAACCTAACCTTTCAAGATAAATTAGTGTCCGTAGGGTAGCGCTGAAACGTCCAGCTCTATAGGATATGGGTGGAAAACCGAACGTACGTTCGAAAAGGAGAGTGAGGTTTTTCAGTTTGACCCACTCCACATCGTCCGAGTATTCCCGTGCCTTCTCGTCTGTCCTCGCAACTCTATGGTGTTTCCCCGGTTCTAAGAACTCACCGTGTAGGTGAGTGCCCAGCTCCGCTCCACGTTTTTTTACGTCTTCCAAAAGATCCACGCTGTCCTCATTTTCCATCACCTCTGGACTTATCAGATAGGTTCCCACGAACCCTATCCTCTCCAGTAACGGTTGTAGTATCTCGCCAATACCTTGATGGATCCCCACGAACGATAACGGGTAACGTACATACCATCCAGCTCCTTTATCGCATTCGGTATCAACGCTGACTATGACGAACTTACGTTTCACCCTTGGCTCTTCTCAATTGGGGTTCAAGTTCTCCGTAAAACCTCTTAACCAACTCCTCATAGCTTTCTTGCCCTTCCTCTATCTTATCGAGATCTTCTTCCATGCGGGCAGTAAAGTCGTAATTGAAGATGTCTGGGAAGTCTTTTATTAACTCATCAAGTACCTTTTCGCCCCTTTCGGTAGGTGCCAACGCTTTGCCTCGCCGATAGATGTACTTTCTACGGAATAGGGTTGAGATGATAGTAGCGTATGTTGAGGGTCGGCCTATACCTCTTCTTTCAAGCTCCCTCACGAGGGTAGCTTGGGTGTAGCGGGGAGGAGGTTTAGTTTTATCTTCTATCAGTTCTACTTTGGCAGGTTTGAGCGTTTGTCCTACAGTTAGATCCGGTAGCTCACTCTCTTTAATATTATAGGGCCAGAGTTTGGACCATCCTTCAAAGGTTATCTTTTTGCCTTCAGCCACAAAACGAACACCGTTTGCCATGAGTACGGCTTTCCTGCTCTCATAACGTAGCGGGGCCATCTGGCTGGCCAAAGCTCTTCGCCAGATGATGTCGTAAAGTTTTATCAGGTCCTCATCTATCTTACCCTTTAGAGATTCGGGGGTTATCTCTGGGTATGTGGGTCGTATAGCTTCATGGGCTCCCTGAACGTTTCCCCTGTCACGTCCGTAACTGCGCCCCCTGGACGATACGTATTCCATCGGCAGATTTTCTTTTAAATATTTGCGGAGTAGATTTATCCCCTTTCGGGAGAGGCGGGTTGAGTCCGTGCGGTGGTAAGTTATCAGACCCACCCTTTTACCATCAATTTCTACCCCTTCAAACAGTCTTTGGGCCAGCTGCATAGTCTTTTCGGCCGAGAAGCCTAGGAGACTGTTCGCCTCCTGTTGAAGGGTTGAAGTTTTTAAGGGTGGAGGAGGGTTAGTTTTACTTTCCTTCTTTGAGAACTCTGTTACCACGAAGTCGCTATCCTTTGCTTTGGTAAAATCTTTATGGGCTTTTTCCTTTTCGCTATACTTAGAGGATTTGGCTATAAATTCGCCTGGTTCTCCGAAATGGGCATATATGTACCAAAAGGGTTTAGGTACGAAGTTGCGAATTTCTCTCTCCCTCTCCACTATCAAACGTAAAGCCGCCGTTTGAACCCTTCCAGCTGACAGACCCCACCCCTTGAGTTTTTTCCAGAGGATAGGGCTTATAAGGTACCCAACGAGCCTGTCCAAAACGCGGCGGGCCTTTTGAGCTTCCACTTTGCGTTCATCTATTTCCGTGGGATTCTCAACTGCCTCCCGAACCGCTTCAGGAGTTATCTCATAGAAAAGCACCCGTTTTATCGGTTTCTTGAGTCTCTTAAGTTCCTCGGCCAAATGATGGGCTATAGCTTCCCCCTCGCGGTCGGGATCGCTACCTATCAGGATATAGTCACTGTCCTTAGCTACCTTCTTTATGAAAGCTAAAGTTTTTCCTTTGCCCTTTATCGTTTGGTATTTTACTTTGAAGGTTTCAAGGTCAACACCCAATTCCTTCGGTGGAAGATCCTTTATGTGTCCCTTGCTGGCTAAGACCACGAACTTACCACGTAAATATTGAGCCAAGGTACGGGCTTTGGTTGGAGATTCCACCAGAAGAAGAGGCTTAGTTTCTTTGCGTTTTTTCGTCCTCTTCGCCATCCCAACCTTCCTTTTTGACTAATATCATATACATGCTCCACACAAACATGGCGGTTACCACGGTCCAAGAAACCAGCATCATCACCAAAGCATCAAGACTCATAAGTTGGAGATTATAAGGTGGCCCGCATTCAGATAGAGCCTACTTTTCTAACGAACTACACTCTCGGCTTTAATAGGTTCAACTTCCTCTTTTCCCTAGTTCATTATCGATCCATGCGAAGATGGAGTCGTATCCTCATCGTTTCGGTGATTAGAAATGGTTTCACTGTGAGGCCGAATAGCCTCCAAGTGAAACTACTCCGGGTATTGCCGCAAAATTTCTACACCCAGGTGATGCTCTTTCAATCGCCAATAGCTTATTGGGAGCGTTTATTCCACCATCATATCGAAACGATAAGCCAAACTTAAAAATAAAATGGGGTGGCCCGTGTGGCCACCCCATGTAACTTTGCGGTTTTTAATGCGAGAAGAATTTTATCAGAATACCTCCATACTGGTGAATCAAGGCCCCAAAGACCAGCGAAACTATGGACATAAGCTTTATGAGGATATTCATGGAGGGACCTGTGGTATCCTTAAAGGGATCTCCAACGGTATCGCCTACGACGGCGGCCTTATGCGCTTCTGATCCCTTACCACCAAGATTCCCGGCCTCTATGTACTTCTTGGCATTGTCCCAAGCTCCTCCAGCGTTGGCCATGAATATAGCTATCAGGGCACCCACCAGCAAAGCAGACCCCAAGAAGAATCCTAGAGCCTCCGCACCCAAAAGAAGACCTACTACTATGGGTGCAAGAACTGCACTCACACCAGGTAGTATCATTTCCTTGATAGCCGCCTGCGTAACTATATCTATAGCTCTATCATACTGGGGTTGAGCGTTAGGGTCGTTAAGAAGGTTAAGCTCCTTAAATTGACGGCGAACTTCGGCTACCATCCTGTTGGCTGCTCTACCTACAGCTTTCAGTGTCATAGCGGAAATCAAAGCAGGCATAGCCGCCCCTAAGAAAGCTCCAGCCACGCTTTCCACTTTGGAGAAATCCAGGACTTCAAGACCCACTGTCTCCTTGTAGGCGACCAGAAGGGCTAAGGCAGCCAAAGCTGCGGAGCCTATGGCGAAGCCCTTACCTATGGCGGCGGTAGTGTTGCCCAGGGCGTCCAATTTGTCGGTTATGGCCCTAACGTCCTCACCTAAATGCGCCATTTCGGTTATGCCTCCAGCGTTGTCGGCTATGGGTCCGTAGGAATCCGTAGTCATCACTATACCCACAGTCGCCAGCATGCCTACGGCGGCCAAAGCCACACCGTATATGCCCAATCCAGGACCACTCCAGATCTCGGTGGCAAAATATCCAAAGAGTACGGCCGCTGCTATGGTTATGAAGGGTAAAACCACCGATTCGTATCCCACAGCCACGCCGTTTATGATCACTGTAGCCGGGCCGAACCTGGCCGACTCCGCTATGAACCTTATGGGTTTGCCGGATGTGTAATACTCGCTTTCAAAACCTATCAGAAGACCAGCAACCAACCCCCCCACCACGGCCAACCAGGTACCTATGCTACCTACTACCACCTGATTCACGAAGTATGCGCCCAGAACGAAAAGTACGGCAGCGGTTATGGTAGCGTTCCTTATAGCGGTCTGTGGATCGGCCTTCTTAAAGAGATCTATGGAATATACGGCCAGAAGCGAAACTACAAGGCCTAAGGCAGCCAGAAGTATAGGTAGAGAACCGTATTCCATCTGCTGATTGGCCAAGGCAAAGGATCCGGCCAAGGCTATAGCCACTGTTGCCACCATGCTTCCCACATAGGATTCGTAGAGATCGGCACCCATTCCAGCCGTATCTCCCACGTTGTCACCGACGTTGTCAGCTATTACGGCGGGGTTACGGGGATCGTCCTCCGGTATTCCAGCTTCCACCTTACCTACCAGGTCAGCCCCTACATCGGCGGCTTTGGTGTATATTCCACCGCCTACACGGGCGAAGAGAGCGACGGAGGAGGCACCCATACCGAAACCGCTTAGCACAGCTGCATCTCTCGTTAACCAGTACCAGAAGGCAACCCCCAAGAGCCCTAAGGCGGCTACGGTTATCCCCATCACGGAGCCACCCTTAAAAGCCACTGACAGCGTATCTCCGGCATTTTTAGTACTGTAAGCGACATAAGCGGTACGTACGTTTGCCAAGGTGGCCGCTGCCATACCTACAAAACCTGCCAGCAACGAGAAGAGGGATCCAGTAAGGTATGCTATAGCTACCATCGGCTTTATAGCGAAGAAAAGGACCACGAATACGATCAAGACGAAGATTCCTATATAAAGGTACTCCCTTCTAAGAAACACGAAAGCTCCACGACGGATGGCTGCCGCGTACTCCACCATCTTACCTTCACCACCGGGAAGGCTCTTGATGTAAAAATAAGTTATGAGAGCCGCGACGAAACCTAAAACGCCGAGGGCTATGGCGCTAAGTAGTAGGGTTTCCACCATAGGTGGCGATTCTACCCCTGAACGGTTAAAAATTTGTAGACGGGAAGAAGAGACCTACTACCAACACATTCCCCCTCTTCCACCCACCACTTTCCAGCGGCAATACCGACGTTGTTGGTTGTTACTTTATTCGCTCTAAAGAACCTCACTAAGATCCTTCAAATCGAAGATCGGCACCACCTCAAGGCCGGAGAACTTCCGTTTTGTAGGGGCATACAACCTTTTAAAACCTAAACGTCGTACCTCGTTCGCGCGAAGTGGGAGATCGGGGGGTGCTCGAAACTCTCCGGATAGAGAGATCTCTCCCACGAAGGCGCCGGAGTTATCAGCCGGCAAGTTTCGTATAGAGGAGAGAAGTGCCATAGCCACGGCCATATCCGAATAGGGTTCCTCCACTCTCAAGCCTCCGCTGACGTTCAGATAAACATCTCTTTTCCCTAAACGGAGGTTCAATTTCTTCTCAAACAAGGCTAAAATTATGGCAAGACGGCGAAGGTCGTATCCCACGCTATGGCGCATCGGTATCGGATAATAAGTGTGATGTACCAGCGATTGAATCTCAACCGCCAACCTCAAACTACCTTTACCTATCACACTGTAGCTTACACCCACCTTGGCCACATCTCCCGGCGAGGCGAAGAAGAGGGAGGGATCATCTATGGCTTCTAACCCCCTTTCCCCCATTTGAAAGAAAGCCACTTCGTCGGTTGGTCCAAAACGGTTTTTATGGGACCTCAATATGCGTAACGGGGATCCTCTCTCTCCTTCCATGTATAGAACCACATCGACGATGTGCTCCAGCGTTTTGGGACCGGCAACGTGACCTGTTTTTGTTATGTGACCCGACATCATAACGGTTATCCGTTTTCGCTTGGCTAGCCTGAAGAGCCGATCGGCGCAGAACCTGACCTGTGATACCGATCCAGCGGGAGAGTTTAGGGTCTCCGTATATACCGCCTGGATAGAATCTATCAAAAGTAAGGAGACCGTCGGAAGACCTTCTATCACCTCATCAAGATTTTCCTCTTCAACTACAAGAATATCTCCGGTTATTCCCATCCTCTCGGCTCTTTGGCGCACCTGAAGGGCCGATTCTTCTGCTGAGACTATGAGAACCTTCTCCCCATGACGACTCACTCTATCGGCTATTTGGAGAAACAGAGTGGATTTACCCACACCGGGGCTCCCCGCAAGGAGTATAACGCTCCCCTTAACCAATCCTCCTCCCAGAACATTATCAACCCCCTCCATATCCGTCTTAGTCCGGATGAGATCGGGAATTTCCAAATCCTTAAGCCGTTTTACCTGAAGCTCCGTTTTTCTCCCATCTTCCCTTTTTCCCTTCTCAATGAACGTGTTCCACTCACCACAGTTCGGACACCGACCCAAGTATTTCAGACTCCTGTACCCACATACGGAGCACACATACACACCCCTATTCTACGGACGGCAGATTTCCCGGTATATCCGTTTTATAAACTCGTGGAGATCGAAAACCCCTCCCTTCAGTCGTACCCGGGTACATCCAGTTTCACGCATCAGCTTTAAAACCTCCAGAACCGTAGGATCACCTTCCAAACTCGCACACGCTTCATCTCCATCCGGTGATATAAAACTTTCTGCTTTCTCGTATAGAGCCAGGATAGATCTATGGGCGAACTTCAGGTCCTCTTCATTTACCCTTCCTCTGAGATATGCTATTATCATATCTATTACCTCTTCACGGCTGTAGTGGGACTTGAGGATGAAGCGGGCCAGGAATGCCACCAATATCACATGGGATAGAAAGTAGAAGATCAGGAACAGAGGAAGTTCAAACCGGAAGGTGCGATCCAAGTGGGCCAAGGCCACTATCTTCGGTATAAAATCCCCGAATATGGCGAAGGATAAGGCCGCTATCACCCCGGCCCACATTATGGCTCCCGGAAAGTGGGAGCTCTCAAAGAAGGAGTAAAGGGAGACTGATCCTACAACCAAGGCCACCGTGTTCCAGAAGAGGACCGTCGCTAATATTCCGGTTCGGTCGTGAAGGAGATTGTCCAAAACACCCATGTTGAAGAAGGGGGTCTTGCGTACGTAGGCCATCTCAAAGGAGGACATCAGTGCGGATATGAAAAGTGAAGCTCCAAAGAGTAGGAGTTTCTCCACCTCTACCTTATCCTAATGTCGTACTCCATGCGGTAGAGTATCTGAAAGTCTCCATCGATGTAATCTTCCAGGTGCAAAGAGGTTTCCTTACCCAGACCTTTCAACCTGTCTATCATACTCTTACTCTTGGGATATAAAACCACATCGTACTCTTCAAGGTTGGCCTTTTCGGCGGCCATTCTCACCGCATCCAAAAGTCCTCCGAATCCGTCGGCCAAACCTATCTCCACGGCATCGTAACCCATCCAAACCCTTCCTCCTCCTATGACTCTGACGGAATCTTCGGGAATATCCCTTCCCTTGGAGACCACGGATACGAACCTATCGTAGGTTTTCCCTATACTCTCTGTTATTCTCCTCACTTCATTGGAATCCATCTTGCGCCATAGGGACCACGCATCGCTGAAAGGATACGTTTTAACCACGTCTCGGTTCAGATGGAGCTTTTCCCGATAAAACTTACCTAAAACGAACTTAGCCCCTATGACCCCTATGGAACCGGTGATAGTAAGCCTATCGACGAGTATGGTGTCAGCTAAGGCCGATATGTAGTAGCCTCCGGATGCAGCCACCCGCCCCATGGATACTATAACGGGTTTTTCTTTGGCTAAAAGTTCTACAGCACGGGCTATGTTGTCTGAAGCCAAAGCGCTTCCACCCGGTGAGTTCACTCTTAAAACCACGGCCTTGATACTCTTATCCTTGCGGAGCTTGTTCAATACCTTAACCAGCGTCCTATCGCCTACGTTTTTGCCTCCTATCAACGGAATGGGATTATAGGAACTTTCCCCTAAAACGATTCCCCCTTCGGCGACCACGATCGCCACCTTCCCGCGATCCATCTTCCATGCCCTGTTCTGCACCTTGACTAGACGCACTTCCTTTCCCTTTTCTTTTAGGAGCTCTTTCCACTGGTCTTCGTATATCAAACTATCCACCAAACCGTACTCCCTAGCCTCTTTTGCTAAGAAGAGACCGAGTTTAGCCTTAACCAACGAATTTAAGGAGTCGGCGTCCATATCTCTACCCTCGGCCACATCCTTAAGCCACACACCCCACACCACATCTACCATCCTTCTGTACTGCTCCCTGTTGGCCTGTGACATCGTGTCCCTGACGAAGGGTTCAAGGGCTGATTTATACTTGCCCACCCTAAACTCTTGCACCTCTATACCCAAGGAGTCAAAGGTACGTTTGAAGAAGGTCAGCTCGGCCGAAACTCCAGGGAAGCTCAACATACCTTCCGGTGCCACGAAGACCTTGCCGACGGATGCCAAATAGTAGGAACCAAGACCGTAGTAGTTGGAGTAGAACAGAACCTCCTTTCCTTTACTTTTAGCCTTCTTCAATAGGTTACGCACCTCTTCGGCTTGAGCCAAATTCAAACCGAAATCGCGCAGATCAAGAGCTATAACTTTCACTTTGGGAGACTCCACCGCCTCCTTGAGATTCTTCAGAAAATCGTAGAATCTTTTACCTCGGCCGAACATTCCCTTGCGGCCGTCCTCCGTGTAGGAAGAAACTTTAGCTTCGTACCTGCCACTCTTAAGGGATGGTGTGAAGGGACGATCTGATACCATAAGACCCACACCAAAACTCTTGCGGGTCATAGCTCCTCCCAACTTGAGTTTGCCTAAGTTTAGCTCAAGGCCGATACTCACTCTCCGGTCGGTGAGACCATTAAGCAAAGCGTACTCTCCTTTCAATCCTATGTATGGGGATAGGTAAATGTATGCACCTAACGACGTACGATCACCCAGGAAAGCCTTAGGGCCTGGATTCTCAAGGGAGAGTTTGAGGTAATGGACATCCATATACAGGATCAGATGGCTTTTAGGTCTTAAAGCGATACCTACGTAAGTGCTATCCACCTTGCCGCCTTTACCCTCAAAGGTGAAACCCAAGGAAATGAAACGTCTTGGACGTAGAAGACCACCCAACTGGAAAGTGCTGGAAAAGGGATCGTAGGAACTGCCTACATATAGTCCTCCGAATCCCAAACCGTAGGATAGGAACAGCTTACTACGGGAAGGAGTGGTCCAGTAGGCCACACCCATCCCCTTAAAGGAGAGGCTACCCACAAAGAGAGAATCAGTCAACATTAGAGATATTTCACGACGACCGTACCCCAAAGCGGCGGGGTTACCGAGAAAGTTCCCGCCGTACGCGGTGGATACCGAGGACAGTTCAAAAAACGGGTATAGCCACATAGGTGAGGATTATAACCACGCCATCCTATTCTATGAGCTGGAGTTGCAAGGTAACGATCAACCGATGAGACACCCCATTGGTGAGAGATAAATACAGAGAGTTAAGGGAACACATGGAAGAAAAGATAAGGAAAGGGCTAACGTTAGAAGAGGGATACTATTTCTCCTTACTTCTCCGGTCATGCTACCCGTACTACTACCCAAAGTTGTAATACCCTTTCGCATCCAATCCAGAGCTTTTATACCTTTTTGCCTCACAAAGGTCCCCTTATATGAATCTGCAAGCTGGGAAATCCACCTTTGTGCCTTTGCGCAGAGGAATTTACTTTGTTAGTACCCGTGAGCACCTTTATAGATTAATCGTGAATCGTTAGGTAAAGGGATAAGAACTCTTTGGCGATATTTAATGGCATATAACGTTTAGCTGTGTGTTTGGCATTCTGACTGAGGGAATGCCACAAGGCCGGATCGCCCAAGAGCATCCACAATTTATCAGAAAGATCTTTTTCATTTTCTACCTCAAAGAAAAACCCATTTTTCCCTTCCACGATAACATCCAAAGGTCCTCCGGCTCGGCTAGCTATTACAGGTGTCCCGTGCATCATAGCCTCAATAAGGACAACTCCAAGGCCTTCGGTCCAACCGTCAGGAACCGCGCGGGATGGAAGAACCAGAACTTTAGCAGTGGCATACTCGCGAGAGAGTTCCTTCTGTGAGATCCACCCTTTGAATATCACGGGGACCCCAAGTTGATCTGCCAGATTTTTCCATTCCTTCTGCTGGGGTCCCTCACCTACCACGGTTAAAGTAGCGTTTATCCCTCGTTCATTCAGCAGGGCTAAAGCCTTGATAAGAATATCCACACCTTTCCAATACACGTTCCTTCCCACAAACAGAATTTTCTTTGGATCCCGTTTAACGTTGAGAACTTTAGGTTCAAAACTTACAGGCATAGGGATAACTTTTGAATTTGGATGTTGTTTACCCATGACCTTAGCAAAGTCTTTCATGGAGAATGTGGAATTGAAAACGATAAAGTCCGATGAGAATATTGGTCTGTGTAATAATTTCCCAAGGATGGGGTATTTTCTAACCAACGTTAATCCTGTACTGTGGCAATGTAAAACCCTCTTACCCGAAAATGGCAACGCCCAGAGGACGTTGGGTATTGGCCAATGCACATGCACGATATCCGGCTTAAAACTCCTCTCAACCTGCAGGGCCTTCAGAATAC
>JAADCS010000030.1 GCA_013154295.1 Thermotogae bacterium | reverse complement strand
GGGGATAGAGCGTGGAGGCGTTGTATCCGGAACACCAATCATCGGTGGCTCCCACCGCTATGCCGGTGGAGGTTATGTCTATGTAGTTGAAAGAAACAGGATCACCGTCTTGGGTTGAGATGTAAAAGTAGAAGTAACCGTCTGGGCCACCGACGGTAGGTACTACTCCACCTTCTCCGCCTATCGCTATGAGCAGTAACATAACATATAATTTTACGGCTGAATCAACGCACGATTACCCTGCGCCATCCGGATCTATCCCTAAGCATATACACTCCTTTACGTGTGGGGTGGAAGTTGGATCTTTTGCCTTCATATACGAGCCGGCCCGAAATGTCAAAGATCTTTACGATTAGATCGGTAGCAGGGATGGAAAGTTCATCGGTAGCCAAATCGCCACCACCGTTGAGAGGATCGTAGTTGAATCTCACATAGTCTATCACAGGCGCCACGGTTGAATCGGATGAGGAGTACATCACAAGTCTGTACTGAAGGTAACGGTAAGTGTTGGATGCAAAGAGGGACCCTAAAGGAAGAGTGCCGCTACTGGTAAATGTGTAGGGTCCATCCCAGGGGGTCCAGGTAACGTTGTCACGAGATGCTCGAACGTATACGTCGGTGCGTTTCCCCGACACCGTATCCCAACATGGGTTGTAGCGGAGTTCAACCGAAAGCCATCGCCTCTGGTAGGTATCCTCGTACACTGAGGAAACGAGTTCGGCTGCAGGTTCAAACTGCACATCCGTGAAGTATGCCCAAAGTCCTGGCGCCGAGGAGGCCGTTTTGGTAAGTATATCTGGAAAACCATCCCCGTTCAGATCCCTGGAGTAGGCGGCGAAGTATGGACGGGAAAAGGGAGAGGCCATAGAGAGCCAGGAGGAACCTGTGTTTATGATAAAGTATATGCGGTTGTCTCCATAGGCAGCCACGACGACATCCATATCACCATCCAAATCTACATCCTCAGCATCTACACCTATAGGCTGGCCAACGGTCGCTATCAGGGTACGTGTGAAGCTAAAACCACCGTTATTGGTATAGAGCCACACCTTCCCCGATCCTCTGTTGGTCAAAACTATATCGTAATCGCCATCTCCGTCCATATCTTCTACGTCCATGTACTTCCATCCATCGGATAAGGAGTTGTCCAACACCCGGCGGATGAAGTCTCCTGATCCGGAGTAATCGTTCTCGTAGGCTATGAGACCCTGATAGCCTTCGTTCAAACTTATGATCACATCGTCGTCCCCATCACCGTCCAGGTCTTTGGCAGCCATATCCAAGACCACACCCCCAACGTTGGAGGCGATGGAGTAACTGTTCCAGGAGGTGCCATCGTGCCAGTAGTAGAGGACAGGGGAACTGTGGCCGGTAATAACCGTTCCCACATGTCCGTTGCCCAAAAGGTCGGTGGGATCAGCTATATCCTCGGCTTCGTTACCCAAATACCAATAATGGCGCGTAAAACTGAAACCTGGAGCATCGTTCATATAAACGATGGTCTGACCATACCAGGAGGAGTTGGGAAAGTACTCTCCCCCTGTAAAAATATCAAGGTACCCGTTACCGTCAAAATCATAGACCACCACACCCTCAAAACCTCTCCCCACGCCGGAAGCGTCATCCACAACTGAATCGGCGAAAGAGATGGCACACCCATCATTGAATAGGACATGGAGTTTGCGGGTGTAGTCCTCATCGCTGGCGATTATATCCATATCTCCATCTCCATCAAAATCCACGACCTGTATGCCCGTGTTATCGTGACCGGAGATGTAGGGGTGTATGTTTCGCTCCGTCCAGGTGTAGGAGACCCCAGCCGCCGCAGGACGCACCAGGTCTGGGTAGAGATACTCGACGTTGCTACCGCTACAAAAAGCGCTACCAAAGCTTCCAGATACGGGACCACACACACCCGGTCCTCCACTCCAATCCGTTTGGATAACGGACTGTGAAATTATGAGTATGCCAACCATGATTCATACATTATACAGCGGTAAAAAGTATCATTCAACTTGGTTTGATCCCGAAATCATCTCTAATAGAGCTGCTTCACATTCCAGTTTAAGGCGTCCTCTTTCTTTCACTGGTACATCCCTTTTCATACACTCTTTGGGAATATCTTCAAATCCAAACTTCTTAAGGATTTTACGTATATCCCTTTCTCGTATATTGTAGGGTAAGAGGTGAAATGTTAAATGTTTTCTCAGTTTGATATAATGCTTCAAAATTTCCCGCTCTCGCAATGAAGCTTCCCACGTCATAAAATTTAGGATACGAAGATCAGGCCACCTGTGGAGAAATACATGGGCCGTCCTTATATCGCGGATCGGGGGCAGATCTTCAGGCGATAAAAGAATGGAACGCTCCTCCTTCGTTAGGGGAAGGTTCTCCTTTAGGAAGGGCGAAAGAAGAATAACCCACCGATAAGGGTTAGGCCTTCCCAAGTAAGCTCCAGAAGGTAGATTGGCAGGAGCTTTTAAAATTGGATAAAGGAGAGAAAAACGCATAGCATCCTTAACAGCACCCAACAACACTTTGGCGGGCAACTTAGATGCTATACGCAGTTCGTTTATTATCCTCTGCGGCGAGACATTGGCAATATAACGGGAAGCGCTTCCTACCTCCCTGCAAAAGGATTCGCTGTACCTAAAACTTAGCTTATGATGGTATCTGACACCCCTTAGAGCGCGAGTGGGATCATCCGAAAAGGAGGCCAAGGGAACGAGGAGCTTTTCTTTTAAATGTTCCAAACCGCCATGGAAATCCAAAACTTTCTCTCCGTCGTGATACAGAGCGTTTACAGTGAAATCACGACGTTTGGAATCCTCCAAAAGATTGGGGACGAATTCAACCTCGGGCAAGGCCCCCGGAAACTTATAATACTCTTTACGGGTTAGAGCCACATCCCAGTTTGCGCCCGAAAATTCCAATTCCATTGTACCAAATTTACTATATTTTTTGAGTATGAACCCATAATATGTTAATTTTTTGGCGAATAATTTAAGAGTTGTCAGATCACCCACCAAAACCACGTCAACATCCTCTATACGGTGTTCCTTTCCATAGAGCAGATTATCCCTCACCACTCCACCTACGAGATAAACATCAAAATCCTTTCTCCAACCTCTTAAAAGGGATAATACCTCCTCTATCCTCAAGTGATGATTTTAAGCGGAGCACAGATCTACACTTTTAGAATGTGTGCCATGGCTGGGATACTGACTGTAGTGGTAGTGGTATTCATCCTAATGATGGGGTTTTCGCTCCTGTTTCCGATATTACCTTTTTGGGCTTTGGATATAGGAGCTACCCCCTTTGAGATAGGTTTAATATTTGCGGCCTATCCTGTGGCGCAGTTTCTATCGGCGCCCTTTTGGGGTCGTTTTGGAGATAGATTCGGCTATAAGTGGGGTATAATTCTTGGTACCTTAGGTTTTGCCATTACCTCTTTTTTGATACCGTTGCTTCCTTACGTCTGGTACCTGATACTGATAAGGTTCTTAGGGGGATTGGTATCAGCAGCTGCCCTTCCTTCCTCCAGCGCGTATATAGGTGCAGTTTCCGATCCCGATAAGGCTATTCGCAATTTTGGTTTTTATGGGGCCGCCTTGGGAAGTGGTATGGTTTTCGGTCCTTTCATAGGTGGTCTGGCCTCCAACTTTGGTCTTCTCGTTCCCTTCATTCTATCCGGTTCCATAGCCCTAATAGCTTTCTTGGTAGCTCTCGTTACGGTTAGGAACGTAAAGGCTTATATTCCCCATAGGAAGGTTTCCATACTCACCCTTCCTACAGCTAAAAGGATACTCGTTCTTATAGGTTTTCTGGGCATGTTAATAACTGTCAATTTTGAAGCTATACTGGCTCTTTTAGTGAAGGACCGATTCGGACTTGGAGCAAGGGAGGTAGGCTATCTTATGGGTGTGGCTGGTCTTTTCGGGGCAGCGGTTCAGGGAAACATGGGTAAGATAAGCCGTGTGATTCCAGAGGATAAGGCTATTCCGATAGGTTTCCTAACTGCTTCTTTTATAGCCTTAGCCGTCCCTTGGAGTCCCTCCTTTTTGATCCTGGGTTCATTGGTTGTGGTTCTTGTCATGGCCTCAGGTATAGTGCAACCGTCAGTTTTGAGCTTGCTTTCCCAGGGAACTGAAAGACGAGGTATCGTGATGGGGGTATACCAATCGGCCGCATCCTTCGGTAGAATAGTGGGCCCTCCCATAGCTGGTTTTCTCTACGGTCTTCACTTTTCGGCTCCCTTCGTTTGGGCTTCCTTACTTTCACTCGGTACCGCCATATTTTGGATCTTACAAATAAAACGTTTTAGGATATGATTCCTTTTCCGTTCTTTCCGGATACGTCGGAGTTTCAGAGCTTCGAGAGTTGGGTGTACCAGAGTGTAGATGTCAATCTGTGCCAGCGGCAGGAATTGGAATCACTGCCCTTTTTAACACCAGAGCAGATAGATAGGATACTGGCTAACCGTCCCTACAGGAATTGGGAAGATTTCGTACGGAGATCCGGGCTTCCGCTTCCTTTGGCGCTTTCCCTTAAGCCTTTCTTACGTTTTGGCGTGGAGACCATATACTATAGCACCTTCTTTAGGTACTCTCCGAAAGGTGGTCCCCGCCTAAGTTCAAAGGTGTCGGTCGGGAAGTTTCGCTCCAACGTCTATTTCGGGAGTCGTGTGGCTTTTGCTTTCGGTTATGGGCGTTTTAACGGCTTTAACCTCCACTTTGGAAACCTAACTCTTGCCTCTCCTCTATCTTTTGCGGGATATGGAGGCTATTACTATGGTGGGTGGGGATTCAAATACAACATCTTCTCCCCTCCCTCCATAGGTTTAAGCTGGAAAGTCTGGGCTCTAAAGGTCGACACCGCCGGTATAGTGGGGGGACTGTCGGGTAAGGACGGTGGCCTACTGGTGACGAAAGAGTGGTCAGGCAAAGTGGGAGCGGTAGGTTACTTTAGGTACGGATGGATATACTTCGAAAGTGCCCTCTCCAACAGCTCTTACGGTATAGCCTTGGCTGGAAACCGCAGAGGTATAGGTTTCAAGGTCTCTTACGTGAAGGGGGAAAGGTTTTGGAAGGAGGGTACCTTCAAAACTGGTTATTCTCTTTGGTTCTCATTCGGTGTAGGTAGTTCAACCTTGAGGGCTCGCGTTTCCAACTTCCGCAAGCGTTTCTCCATGAGTGTTTTGGGTGAAGGATACCGCTTAAGGTTGGATTACTATCAAGTACCACGTGTGAGTATGAGGGTGAGCCATGTTGAAGCCGGGTTGTGTGTGGGAGGGGTTTGGGGTGGATACGTAACACGGTATCTGTGGTTTAGAGCGTACTCTTTCACACAAGATGGTTTAGAATTCTACGAAGGATCCTTTTCATCTCGGTATTTTACGTCCCGTAAAGGGTTAAGGGTAGCGGCAGGCTTGAAGTATGGAAGGAGATTTGGCTTTGAAGGATACTTTCAGGAGGGGGAATGGAATGTGAGTGTATGGGTGCTTTTAAGTGGTGACCAACCTTAAACTTATTAGGTTATGGTAATAGGTCTTCTTTTTATCATAATTGGCCTTGTAATATGGCTTTCAAATTTGGGGTACATACGCATAGACCTTGCAAGAGATTGGCCAGTCATCCTTATTCTCGTGGGAGCGTATATGGTGCTAGATGATATTACACGGAAACTACGCTCACGTAAGGGGTAAGTTGTTGAGAAAAATCCAGGAGCATAAAGCAATAATTATAGACTTCTCCGACATAACAGTCCGTAAGTTAGAGATAAACATGAAAAGGAACCGAACGAGGTAGTGAAGGAGTTAGAGAAAGGGTATGAATGTACAGGGAGAAGGTAAGGATGGTAAAGCGAAAGTGCGTGATCCCACGTAGTTTCAGGAGTAGAATACCTCCCTATGGCCTTTAGGATAGACGAAGAGGAGATAAAATCGCGGGTCAAAGAGTTAGCACAGCGCATAAACACCGATTACATTGGGAAGGAACCTCTTCTAATCGGTGTTCTCAAAGGTGCATTTATATTTTTGGCTGACCTCGTCCGCTATCTGGATATACCAGTCAAAATAGACTTCTTGGCAGTATCAAGTTACGGTCAAAGTACCCAAAGTTCGGGTGAAGTTAGGTTGATAAAAGATCTGGATCATCCTATTGAAGGAGAAGACGTACTCATCGTGGAGGATATTTTGGACACCGGCTTGACACTTTCCTACATCGTGCGTCTTCTGAAAGATAGAAACCCCGCTTCTTTAAGAACGGTAGTTCTCTTAGACAAACCAGAGGCGAGGAAGGTAGAGTTTGAGGCCGATTATGTAGGTTTCAAAGTCCCATCGGTTTTCTTGGTGGGGTACGGTCTTGACGCCGGCGAGAGGTACCGCAACCTCCCTTACATCACGGAGATAGAGGCTCTCAAGAGAGACTGAACTCTTCCCATTCACCTATAAAATACTTCGGATGTTGGATACCGTTTTTATACTTGGTCCCTTTTTGGCGGGT
Source organism: Thermotogae bacterium (assembly GCA_013154295.1). Taxonomy (GTDB): domain Bacteria; phylum Hydrothermota; class Hydrothermia; order LBFQ01; family LBFQ01; genus JAADCS01. Next base: position 12,177 of record JAADCS010000030.1, on the reverse strand, counting down.
GTAAGGGAGAGCTTCGTAACCTATAACTTTCCTCGGAAGGAATACTACAGATCTCCCATAACGGAAAAAGAGATACGTTGGGAGCCGATAGTTGCCGACACAGATGGATATTTCCGTATAAAAGTGGATACTTCTAATCTACGGTTACTCAACGAAGAACACGGATTGGCCGGCATAAACCTTCTCTTTTACGTTAAAGGAGCACTTCGGGTGGATATCCCTGGTGTATATCTCATCAGGGGAAGACGTGTAAGTTCTCTCAAGATAGGCAACGACCGATGGGCACTTAACTACTATGGGGACTATGAGGGCCTCGTTCCACTAAACGGTGAGGATAGTGTTGAGTTTGCCGTTGGCGGTCTGGGGAGAGTGCGTCCCTTCAAACTGGAGCTTCGTAAAGCTCCCGACACTCCCTTCGTATACGAAGGGGACCTGACACTCCCAGATCTCATCGTTGGTGAAAAGTACGAAGGTTACGCCGGATTGACTTTAGCCAATCCCAAGAGGGAGGTGGTTTGGATAGATGTACAGGGAAAGAAGTATCGTCTTGAACCTCTATCATTTCTTAAAGTTCCGGTAAAGATCAGTGTTAAGGCTTCCCCTAAACCCGGTACCTTAAAGCTACACATAAGCGTAAATGGACATCCGTACCCACTGAACTTAACTGTTAAAAAGTACAGTGCTCCTTTCGTTCGAAGGACCTTCATCTCTCGAATAGATTCCTCCGTACAGTACTATGCGGTGAAGTTCCCTAAAGATTATAACCCCCGCAAACCCTATGGTCTGGTCTTGAGTCTGCACGGAGCCGCGGTTTTGGCCGAACGGCGATGTGCGGCCCACAAACATCGTAAGCGCGAAATAGTGATATGCCCTACCAATAGGAGACGTTGGGGATTCGATTGGGAGGATTGGGGCCGTCTGGACGCCCTTGAGGCCCTTGAGAATGCTAAAAGAAATTTCAAGATAAAGGGAAAACCTTTCCTGATGGGAACTTCAATGGGTGGACATGGGAGTTGGCATCTATGTACCTCTTACCCTTCCATTTGGCGAGCGTGCATGCCCGCGGCTGCCTGGCTTTCTATAGATCTCTACATCCCTACACATCTCCAACGTTACCGTCTCTTCGGTAAAACCCCATTCGTTGAGCTCCAGGAACGCCTATACCAGCAAACCCGCACAACCCAGCTGTTTGAGAATCTCCTTAACCTACCTGTTGTGATACTTCAGGGAGGTAAGGACGATAACGTACCTCCGTTTCATGCTCGTCTGGCGTCGGATATTCTGGATCGCTTCGGAGCTGTCTATCGCCTTATCTGGAGAGCAGAAAAGGGCCATTGGTGGGAAGGGTCTGTGGACGATCCCGATTATTGGAAATGGGCTTACAGGCTCCGGGTTAAACGTGAAGAGAGGACCTTTTACACTTACGATCTTGGGGTTAGTGATTCCGCATTCGGAATAAGGATACTGGAAACTGATAAAGCATTCTATCGGTCCGGTTTTAGGGTCGTATATGGACGTCGCGTCGCTAGGATAACCACGGTGAACGTAAGATCGTTGGTCCTACTCAAGTTCAGGGGGAAGGTCGTAATAGATGGGGATACCCTCAACTACGCTGGTGAAGTTTTGGTGAAGTACAGGCGTTGGAAGAGGATGAAAAAGTACATATACAGGCGTCCAATTCTCATGCGAGATGTCTTTTTCAAACCTTTCATACTGATATACTCCTCCCGGCAACCTTGGAGCAAAAATTTAGCCCTATATTTCGCCAACACGTGGTGGTCTTATGCTAATGGCAAAACTTACATCCTTCCGGATACGGCCTTAACACCCGACTACGTTTGGTCCAGCGATTTCAACTTAGTCGTTTTGGGAAGTGAGGTTATCCTTCCCTCTGCTCTAAAAACGCTTAAGGAACGGGTCAAACCAAATCGGATAGAGGTGGTTCCTGTAAAGGGTAATCGTTTGATGTTGGTTTATAACATCTCCGACACCTCGCTGGTCCCCTTGCTCTATTCTATGGCCCCATCCTTCATCAGATCCGTTAGAACTATGCCTTCATGGGTGGAGTTAAATGAGAAAGCAAAAATTTACGGCATCGGGGCCTTAAGAGGAGGTTTAAAGACGAAAACCTATTTTTGGATGGGGAATTAAAGATACCAGGAAAGCTCTATCTCCTCTATTTTACGCATTATCGTGCGGGCTATTTCCTTAACCTGTCTTTCCACATCTTTCAAAGAACCGTAATTTCTTATAACGAAGTCGGCCCGTTTTATCTTCTCCTCTTGAGGCATCTGCGAGGAGAGTATCGCTTTGGCCCTCTCCTCCGGTACCCCTCTCTTAATCAGACGATGTACCAGTTCCTCTTCTGGCGCCCAGACCACTATTATGGTATCAAAGGCATCGGCTACACCATATTCAAACAGGAGGGCAGCGTCTACCATGATAACCTTAGCTGGGGAGCGTTCTATGGTGCGTTTTATTCTCTCCAGAACCAGAGGTCTTATTACCCTCTCGAACTCTTCCTTGAACTGAGGATCTTTAAAAACCATCTCACCTAAGACGTTTCTATCTATTTTACCATCCTCTCCTATGGCGCTGGGAAGTTTTTCTTCAAGGAAAGCAATCACTTCCGGATGTTTTAGAACCTGATGAGCCTCTCTATCGGCATCTATTACCGTAAAACCTAACTTCTGGAACATGCGCGCCACGGTACTTTTACCAGCACCGGCGTTTCCAGTTAATCCTATCAGTACCTTCATGGGACTATCTCCCTAACCAACTTTAGGATGCGATTGGCTACCTCTTCGGCGCTCATGTGGGTGGTGTCAATGTAAACGGCGTCACGTGCTCTTTGGAGTGGAGCCACTTCCCGTGAGGAGTCTCTGATGTCTCTTTCCTTAACGTCCTTAAGAGCCTCCTCGTAGGATATGTTTATACCTTCAGCACGGAGCTGTTCGTAGCGGCGACGTGCCCGCTCACCGGTGGATGCATCCAAAAAAACCTTAACCTGTGCCTCTGGAAGCACCACCGTCCCTATATCTCTACCTTCAACAACGGCTCCCCCCTCCGCTAAACGCCTCTGAACGTCCAACAGGAATTCCCTAACTTCCGGTATAGCCGCCACGCGAGAGGCCATATCCGATACTTCAACTGTGTCAAGGTGATCTGTCACATCTTCACCGTTAAGGAAGGTCCGTATACGGCCATCCTCGTACTTTTGATCCAGCTCCACGTTTTGTAAAGCCACCCGCAACGCTAAAGGGTTGTTAGGATTCACCCCCGTTTGGATCAGATACAGAGCCACGGCCCTGTATAAAGCTCCCGTACTCACAGCTTTGAGACCCAAACGATCCGCTACCAGTCTTGCAACTGTAGTCTTCCCTACCCCTGAAGGACCGTCTATAGCTATAATGGGCTCTTCTCCCTTATTAACCTGTTTCCTCCGCAAATCCAAAAGGGACGTTGGGATTCGAACCCAAATACCACCTTGCCGAGCGCCCCTCCAACGATAAAACGGAATCGGGGCGAGCGGATTTGAACCGCCGACCTCCCGGTCCCGAACCGGGCGCGCTGCCAGACTGCGCTACGCCCCGTCCTGTTGGGTTGCTATTATACGGATGATGGCAAAGCATATAACCCACGCACGTTCCCAAATATTTTTGAACACTTTATGTTCCATGATACCGATAATACAACGGTTGTATATTCAGCTCGGACCCATGCCGCAAAAACATCCTTTTAAGTGATGAAATACCGGATTGGCATATATTTTATGGCTTTTCCGGTAACCCACCGAACTTTATACGAGATCCTGGTTTTTGTGACCTAAACGTTTTACACCGAATGGGCATCCCATATTCCCAGCAGATTTTGGATAGTAACCTACAACCGCACCTTAGGTATATCCTTCCATTATTCCAACCGCTCTATAATAACCACCTATGTCCGACATCAAGAAGATGCGCAGGGAGGTTTTGAAGAATATCGGTAGGCTGGCGGGATATGGCGTCTTAGGTGGTATCTTTGCGGGTTTTGCCCGATCCCTCTGGCCCAACGTTCTATACGAACCTCCCAAGAGATTCAAACTCGGCAAGCCCGATGATCTGGCCGAGGGTGTAAACTTTTTCCCTGAGCAGAGACTTTTCGTTTTTAAGAAAAACGGTGAGTTATGGGCCATATCCGCCATCTGCCAGCACCTCGGTTGTACCGTCAACTTCGTACAGCTTCCCCAACCCAAGGTTCTAAAGGTGGGTAACCTTGAGATAAAGGAGGAATGGGAATTTCACTGCCCCTGCCATGGCTCACTGTACGCTGGAGACGGCACCATATACGCTGGACCAGCTCCACGGGGGCTACCCCACTACTACATAGAGATAGACCCTGCCACGGGTATGCTGGTTGTAGATACTTCCAAGGAGGTTCCCAAGGACTGGCGTTTTAAATTAGCCTAAGGGAGGTAAGAGATGTCCTTCTTTGATAAACTCAAAAAGGTATGGAGAGCATTAGTTTGGACGTTTGACCCGGCGGATAGGGTCGAAGCGGGTAAAGCCATTACAAAAAACTTCTGGCTCCACTGGTTTCCTCCCCGCATGACCAAGAGATCCTTAAGCTGGTCTTACAGCCTTTGGCTTGGCACCATCTCCTGGGTCCTATTCGTAATTCTCACTGTTACAGGTGTGGTCCTAATGTTCCTGTACATCCCTTCCGTTGAGAGGGCCTACTGGACCATAAAGGACTTAGAGTACGCCGTATCTTGGGGATGGTTTTTGAGAAACATGCACCGCTGGGCTGCCCACATGATGGTGGCCGCTGTCTTCCTCCACATGATGAGAGTTTTCTACACTGGGGCCTACAAAAACGGTGTAAGCCACGCTGCCCGACGTGAGATAAACTGGACCGTAGGGATGATCCTGTTGGTCCTCACTCTACTCCTTTCCTACACAGGATACCTCCTCCCTTGGGATCAGCTGGCTTTCTGGGCCATCACCATCGGTGTTCAGATAGCAGAATCCGTCCCCATCTTGGGTCCCCATATTAAATACGTTATGGCAGGTGGCACCCAGCTTGGTCAGCCTACTCTCATAAGGTTCTACGCTTTGCACGTCATCGGCCTCCCGTTGGCCCTACTGCTCCTCTTTTCTTATCATATGTGGCGTATACGCAAAGATGAAGGTTTGGCTGTCGTGGAGCAGTTCCGTTTAGCCAAGAAAAGGAAAGATTTACAGATAGACACCTCCGGTGAGGAACCAGTATACTCCACCCCGTGGGCTGTGAGGCGTATAGTTCTGGTCTCTCTGGCCACACTGGTGTGGGTCATGTTCTTGGCTACCTTCCTGGACTCTCCCCTTGAGGAGCCGGCTGACCCCAGTTGGACTCCCAACCCCGCAAAGGCCCCGTGGTACTTCCTGTGGTTGCAGGAGCTTCTGGCCCTAACCACTTTCCGTACCTCTTCGTTTACCATAAACGGCGGCTTCGTGGGTGGCGTACTCATACCTGGCCTGATGGGGCTGGCTGCCACCATATGGGCCTTCATAGACAGGTCCCCTCCGGAGGCCACCGGCGTGTGGTTCCACAAGAGCCGTGTGAAGCAGAACATCGTCTTCACCCTGGGAGTTCTCTTCATAGTGGGCCTGATACTGTTTGCCATGTACTTCCGCGGCCCCAACTGGGGTATCTATTGGCCGTGGGCTTGGCCGGAGATACCGGAGATCATATAAAAGGAGGTTGAGAATGGAAAACAAGAAGACTAATAACGCTCAACAGAAACCTACTCCACAGAAGAAGGTTGCTCCCAGGGCGACGGCCAAAAGGCCCAAGCTTCCGGACGTAAAGGATGACCCCTTCCCTATGGATTCATGGCTTATCTACATCATTTCCTTGATCGGTGCTTTCATATTCGGCGTGGCAGCTTACAAGGAGTTAAACCCTGAATACAAGAAATATCAAGTTGAGTTCAAACGCATGATAGAGCAGAAGTTCGGCACGGAGGCGGCCGCCAGAGTTCCTATGGGCGTACAGCAGATCTGGGTGAAGGACCTCAACCGTATAGACCGCTGTATCACCTGTCACATGGGGTACGAATGGAAGGGCCTTGAGGGGGAGGACGTGCCGGAGGTCTTCAGGACCCATCCCGACTTGGATGGTCTCATAGCCAAGCACCCTTTCAAGGAGTACGGTTGTACCAGTTGCCACGGTGGGCAAGGCTACGCCACCAATATAAAGGAGGCCCACGTAATACAGAAGGGCAAGAAAGTCAGATGGTTGGAACCTCTGTTAGGTAAGGAGAAATCCAAGGAGTACGCCTTCAAGGATTGGCAGAAGATGCCCCTTATAGAGATTAACTGCAACACCTGTCATCGGAAGAACGACTCCGTGGCTGGTATGTCTTACATAAACATGGCCAAAAGGCTTTGGAACGAGAAGGGTTGTATAGGATGCCATAAACTCTTTGGCGAGGGTGGAGACGTAGGTCCAGACCTGACCTACGAGGGCTCCAAGTCACACGAGATGTTTGACATTCATGCTCCCTATTACGTGATAAAAGGTGGCAAACCCGTTCCTTCCGGCCACACCATAGCCGAAGAGATGAAGCGTAGAGGTCTCCCCCTGTCAGTCTTCTCCTGGCACCTCCTACACTTTGAGGAACCTAAGAGCATAACCCCTACCTCCAGTATGCCCAACTTCGGCTTCAGCGAGGAGGAAAAGAGAGCCTTAGCCATGCTGATGATGTCCTGGAAGAAGGTGGACTTCCCGGTAAAGTACCTACCCAAGCCCGGACCTTTGGGTTATGAGGCCGAAACTAAGGTCGAGACGATCTCCGACACGGCGAAGTCCGATACCGTGGGTGCCGATACTACATCTGAAGAAAGTGAAACCGAAGGTGGCATGGTCTACGATGTAGAGTTGGCCAAGAGGGGTGAGGAGCTGTTTGATAAGAAGGGTTGCACCGCCTGTCACGACCTGGACACCCGTAAGGTTGGGCCACCCCTTAGGGATGTAGTCAAAAAGCGGGATCCTGAGTGGATAAAACACATGATAATGAAACCCGACAGCATGATTCTCAACGATCCTACAGCTCAAGAGCTTCTTCAGGAGTACTCCGTACCCATGACCAACCAGAACGTCTCCGAGGACGAGGCTAAGGCTATAATAGAGTTCTTCAAGAAAGCGGCAAGCGAAAAATAAAGGAACTTCCATCCGATTTTTGGGGGGCTCGTGCCCCCCTTTTTTTAGCTACCGTACAATAGTCACCATGTTTCCTAAGGTGAAAGATGATTTGCGTAGGGCCACGCTGATTGAAGAAACCATACGCAAAGGCATGGGCAAGCTGGCCCACTTTGGATCTTTGGTCGTGATAACCGATCCATACACCGGACGTTCCCCTAAAGACCGTTTCATAGTGAAGGATGAGGAGACAGGGGATGTAATCTCTTGGGGTAATGTGAACGTACCCTTCTCTAAAGAACTCTACGATAGGCTACGCCGCAAAGTTCTTGGGTATCTGTTCGGAAAAGAGATATACAGGCAAAGAGTATTCGCCGGTGCCGATCCCGATTACAGAGTTGGGGTTGAGGTATACACCGAGAGCCCATGGCACAGTCTCTTCGTGCGGAACATGTTCATAGAAGGGGATCTGGCAGATTTTAAACCCCACATAAGGATATTTCATGCCCCCAATCTAAAGGCCAACCCCGAAGAGGATGGAACCCGGAGTGAAGCCTTTATAGTCTTAAACTTCTCACGTAGAGAGTTTTTAATAGGAGGGACAGCCTACGCCGGTGAGATAAAGAAAGCCGTTTTCACATACCTCAACTATTACTACCCCTATCATCGCGACATCTTAGGCATGCACGCGGGGGCCAACGTGGGAGAAAAAGGAGATGTGGCTGTTTTCTTCGGTCTCTCTGGCACCGGCAAAACCACTCTATCAACTGATCCCAAGAGACCCATAGTGGGGGACGATGAGTTGGGTTGGACGGAGAAGGGTATCTTCAACTTCGAGGGAGGATGCTACGCCAAGGTCATTCGCATAAACCCGAAGGCGGAACCTGGGATCTACAGGGCTTCAACCCGTTTCGGTGCCATATTGGAAAACGTTGTGATGGATGAAAGAACGAGGGAGGTGGATTTCAATTCCTCCGAGATAACCGAGAACACCAGAGCTTCCTACCCAATAGAGTTCCTTGAAAACGTTGTTGAAAGTGGTATGGCTGGACATCCCAGGAACATATTCTTTCTATCTCTGGATGCCTACGGTGTCCTTCCTCCGCTGGCCAAGCTGGAAGGAGAGCAAATTGAACTGTACTTTCTGGCCGGTTACACCTCCAAGATAGCAGGTACAGAGCGGGGTATAAAGGAACCCCGGCCTACATTCTCCGTGGGTTTCGCTGAACCTTTTCTACCGTTGCACCCCAGCATATACGCCCGCATGCTCTTTGAGAGAGTAAGGAGACACGGTAGTAACGTTTGGCTGGTTAACACCGGGTGGGTCAGGGGGCCTTACGGTGAGGGGGAGCGGATAGCCCTCGCCTATACCCGCAGGCTCATAAACGCCGCCATAAACGGTGAGATAGAAGAGTTTGTAAGGGAATCCCATTTCAACCTTTTGGTGCCCCGAAGGGTGAAAGGTGTACCGGAAGAACTTCTACAGCCCGAAATGTCTTGGAGGGATCGTGAGCGATATAAGGAACAGGCCAAAAAGATAAAGGACTTGATAGAGAAGAATGCCAGACGCTGGATAACTTAAAACTCGGCGGGGGTAGAATTGCCCCCTTGTGAAAGGGAATGAGGAGTTAAAGGAGTATCTTAAGGAGGAGTTGGAGGTAGTATTTTTTGAGGAGGTGGTTCTCTTCTTCAGCGTGGTTAAATGGGTGATCTTAGCAACTATCGTGGGAATATTGGTGGGTCTCGCCACTACAGTGTTTTTGAAGATACTAGACAAAAGTGTGCGTTTTCATGCCTATTTCTCCCATTATTATTTTCTTTTACCATTCGGCATCTTATTGAGCAAGCTTTTGATAAAGTATTTAGCACCGGAGGCCGAGGGGCATGGTACCGAAAAGGTGATAGAGTCCATCCATAGAAGAAGTGGTCGCATAGATGTTAAGGTGATACCCGTCAAGTTGATGGCTACGGTCCTAACCCTGGCAACTGGAGGTTCCGTAGGTAAGGAGGGTCCAGCGGCCCAAATTGGGGCAGGAATATCCTCTTTCATGGCTTCGTTACTTCGGTTCAGTGACACTGACCGCAAGAAGTTGGTGGTGTGCGGTATAAGTGCCGGTTTTGCCTCTATCTTTGGTACTCCTATATCCGGCGCCCTTTTCGGTATGGAAGTGTTGTTTTTAGGAAGTATGATGTACGAAGTTATCCTACCTTCGTTTGTCTCCGGTATAGTGGCCTACCAAACGGCCAAGTTGTTCGGCATATCCTATGAGTACTTTCCTATGAGTTTCTATGTTCCTTCTATGGCACATTTCCTAACTTTTAGCGTTTTGGCTGGTATATTCTTTGGTATAATTGCAGTATTGTTTATAGAGGTACTTAAATTTGTAGAATTTGTGTTTAAAAAATTGCAAATTAACGATTCCCTTAAGGCGGTATTGGGTGGAGCTATTCTTATCCTTCTGACCTTTTTGCTTTCCGACGACTACCTGGGTTTGGGCCTTGACAGGATACATGATGCTCTGGTCGTGGGAGATGCCAAACCGTGGGATTTTCTGGCGAAGTCTCTTTTCACAAGTGTAACACTGGCGGCTGGTGGAAGCGGTGGGATAGTTACACCACTCTTCTTTGTGGGAAGTACCTCTGGTGTTCTGTTTGCCAAACTTCTGGGTCTGAATGCCCGCATATTCGCCGCTTTAGGTTTCGTGGGGGTTCTCTCTGGAGCTGCCAATACGCCTATATCTTCCAGCGTTATGGCTATAGAGATATTTGGACCAAAGATAGGCCCCTATGCCGCGATAGTTAGTGTGATAAGTTTTTTGATAACCGGTCACAGGAGTGTATATCCATCCCAGCGCATAGGGATAAGGAAATCACCATCCGTGGAGGTGGAGATAGGGGTTGAAGTGGAGGATGTTCGGCCAACGGTTAAACCTACGGGTCTGTCCACCGTGGCCGATCTTTATCGTTATATAAGGAAAATCGGGAGATTCTTGAGGTTGATCGCTTTAAGAAAAGGCAGACTGAAAAAGCGTCAATAGGCAGCATAAGTTATTCTCTTTGAGCGTTTAGTGGGTTTTTCAAAGGTGCGGCCGTCAAAGGCCCAAACTCGCAAAAAGCCTACCCTCTTAAGAAGTCTGGAAACTGTGGTGAGAGTATATCCCCGTTCCCGGAAGGTGGCATCCACCCTTCTATAGATCTCTTCACCTTGAGGTACAAAAAGGGTTAGGTTCAACGTTGAAACACTATCCCCATCGTATTCCCCCCTCCACAAGCTCAAAGTTCCGTCCTCCAGGTCTTTAACCCATACTTTTCCATTCCAATCCTCGATCATAGCTGTGGGCGTATTTAGATCCCCAACGAATATCCCTCCCTCTTTGATGTGCTCCCTTATTCTCTGGAAGGCTTGGAAGAGTTCCTCCTCCGTTAACAGGTTGTTGAGACTGTCAAAGGTACTGACCACGGCGTCGTATTGTTGACCGAGGTATAGGGTACGAACGTCTCCTTGGATAAATTCCACACCTGGGAGCTTTTTACGTGCTATCTCCAGCATCCCTTCTGATAGATCCACACCGACCACCTCATAGCCCATAGCGATCAGATGTTTGGTCAGGTTCCCGGTACCACATCCGATCTCCAAGATACGTTTAACTCTAATGCGAGCAAATTGAAGTATCCGTGAGATATAGAGCGCCCACTCCTCGTAGTTTATATCCCTAAACAACAAATCGTAATAGGGGGCTATGTGGGAGAAGGGATCGGTTTTCATTCTACGTCTATCTGGGAAGATAGAACCTTTCGCCTCATCTTTTCCCTGTAGTCCTTGAGAGCGCTCCGGAGATTCTCGTATTTGAGTGAGAGGATGGAAATAGATAGAAGAGCTGCATTTTTGGTTTCACCGATACCTACCGTGGCCACAGGCACGCCTGGCGGCATCTGAACCATGGAGAGAAGGGCATCAACCCCGTAGAGATGCTTGACCGGGACTGGAAGGCCTATAACGGGAAGAATACTCAAGGCAGCGATTACACCAGGAAGGTGAGCCGACTTTCCGGCCACAGCTATAAACAGCTCCACCCCCCTTCCGGGTGCTTCCTCCACATACCTTTGCAATTCGTAGGGAGTACGATGGGCAGAGAGAACTTTTACTTCGGTTTTCACGCCAAATTCTTTAAGAATGGATACCACCTCCTTAACAAAAGGCGCATCGGAAGAACTTCCAGCGATTACCGAAACTTTCACGCTGATTATTATACAACCGAAAAAGAGGCGAAAAAGAGACTGAGAAAAAGAGGGTGTTAAGATAAGAGAACAGCTACACACGTCCAGAGGCATATGTGAGCCCGAAAATAATGCAACTCCGTACGCAATTGGGCTTTATGGCAAACTACGCTTTTAACGGCTTTAGAATTCAAGAAGGAGGTTAGCGATGATGCGGCTTCCACGCAAGAAAGAGGAGAACGATCCGGGGGGTACCCCCAAGACGCCTGCCAACGGTGAGCTTGTCGCCGCCCTCAAGATAGCCTTTAGGGAGGCTATGGGATTGGAAGAGGGGGAGACCTTTCGGGATGTTCTCACTGAAGCGGTGAGGGAGGGAACGAAGAGCCTCGCCAGTAAGATAGACAGCCTCGGCGGCAAGATAGACAGCCTCGGCAAAGACCTCGGCAGCAAGATGGACGTACTCATAAATCAAGTGCGGAACGTCAGGGCAGAGATGAGCGAGATAACCCTACTCAAGCTATTCGTGGAGGAGTTAAGGAGTAGGGGGTACAAGGTAGAGACGGACCCTTCTGGAGTTCTAAAGAATGGGAAGATAGACTTCGTGATAAAGGCGAGGAAAGAGGGCAAGGAGGTAGTTCTATACGTAGAGGTGAAAACGGCCGTGGTGGCCGGAATGGTGGAGAAGATTAAGCGTAAGTTTGAGGAGGTGAAGGGTGAGAACGTAGAGAAGTGGCTACTGGCGAGGTTCGTAGATAGCGCTGCCTTGGAGAAGTTGGCGGAGACGGACATAAATAT
>JAADCS010000165.1 GCA_013154295.1 Thermotogae bacterium | reverse complement strand
GTTGATGAGGAAATTATAAGTAGAGGCGATGATGGAGAGATCGTTATATACGATGCTGCAGGCAGAAGGGTAAATGCTTCGGAGATACGTGGAGGCGTTTTCTTCATCAAGAAGGGACGCCAGATAAGAAAAATATTGAAACGTTGAGATAAAGGGAGGGGGAGGGATACCCCTCCCCTGAAGTATCATTCACCCTTCAGCTTCTCTATGAGCTCCGGAAGGACGTCCTCCCACTTCGCCACCATACCGTAGTCCGCGAGGCCAAAGATGGGGGCCTCCGGGTCCTTGTTTATGGCGATTATGGTCTTGGAGGTGCGCATACCGGCCTGGTGCTGTATGGCTCCGGATATACCGATGGCAAAGTAGACCAAGGGGGAGACCGTCTTACCGGTCTGGCCAACCTGATGGGAGTGGTCCACCCAGCCGGCATCCACCGCTGCACGGGAGGCCCCGTAGGCCACCTTCAGGCCGGTAGCCTTGGCCAAAGCGTCCTTAAGGGCGGGTATCCACTTCTGGTAGTTCTCGGCACTGCCCATGCCCCTGCCACCGGAGACGACGATGTCGGCCTCGGTGACGTCTATGTCCTCCGGGGACTTCTCCTTTATTTCGATGAGCTTAGCAGTGAAGAGAGAATCCTCCAAGGTAACGTCTAAAGGCACGTACTCTGGCTCTGTGGTATCATCGGTGGGTTTGAAAGCTTTAGGACGGGGAGAAAGTACGACTGTATCGCCGTCTATCTTTACTTTGGCGAAGACCTTGTTGGAATAAAAACCCTTTATGAACAATCCGTTCTCGTAACCCGTAAAGTCATCAAATATAGGAGCGTTGAACAGAGCGGCTAACCTTCCTCCTAACTCTTTCCCAAAGGGTGTGGCGGATAGGATAACGTACTTGGCCTTCTCCCGATTCTGGGCTTCCCCGATCACCTTCGCTATGGGCGCCGATAGGGGAATCTCCAACCTATCGTCTTCGTATATGTAAGCTTTACCCACACCCTTCAGGTTTCTCTCAACGCCTTTACCCACTACTACGGCAATCACCTCGTCGGCCACCTGATGGGCAAATCCCAAGGCCTCCAGGGAGGCCTCCTTTACCTTACCCTTCGCTGTCTCAACGAAAACCAGGGCTTTCATAGTATCTTAACCTCCTCTTTCAGAACTCTTATAAGATCGTCCACACTCTCGAGGATCTTGACACCCTTACGAGGTGGTGGGGGAGTGAGTTCAACTATCTGGTAGGTATAGGTGGGAAGCTCCAACTCAACAGTCTCAAGGGGTTTCCTCTTGGCCTTCATTATGCCCATAACCGTGGGAATCTGGGGCTCGTTTAAACCCTTTTCGGCACTGACGACCACGGGGTAGGGCACTTCCCACGTTTCCCTACCCAGATCCGTCTCGCGCTCCGCCTTGAGCGATCCTTCCCCCCATTCGGCGTGGGTAACGTAGGTTAAAAGGTTATAACCTAGAGATTGGGCTACATATCCCGGCAGGGCGTAGGTGTAGTCGTCTATGGTCACCTTTCCCATAAGGATGACGTCAGGTTTCTCGCGACGGGCTATCTCGCTTATGGCAAAGCCCACCTGTGAGGGATTCAGCTCCCAAAACCTTTCGTGTTTCACCAATATGGCCCTATCTATACCCATGGCCAAAGCTCGCCTAAGCTGCTCAACGGAGGCTTCATCTCCTACCGTCATAACTACGGTTTCCGCCCCCTTAGATTTCTGCATATTCACCGCCTCTTGAACAGCAAACTCGTCGTAAGGGTTAATTATAAAGGAAAGTCCCTCCCTCACTATATCCTTTCCGTCCTTCGACGGCTTTACTACCGCGGCGGTGTCGGGTGTGCGTTTTATGAACACCAGAACCTTCATAGGACGGCAATTCTACCGTTGAAATGTAACCGACTACGGCTGCCAAGAACGAACTTTTCAGTGTTCCATCTTTAAAATTGACACTTGTTTCGTGTAGCTCAAGCCCTGCTCCCGGAGATCCGAGAACTCCTCCATCGCAGAGAGTTTAGAGCTTTGAAGGCTCTCCTTGCTGAACTTCATCCAGCCGAGCTGGAAGATATAATAGTTGAGCTTGACCCTTCCGATGCGGTCTTAGTTCTAAAAGTGATCCCCCCCGAAAAGGCGGCCGAGGTGATCTCAAATCTTCCTTCTCATCAGATAGAAAGAATAGTAGAGGCTTTCTCCGACAGGCAGCTTCTCCAGATAATAGAGGAAATGGACGATGATGACCGAACCGCTCTCTTTGAGGAACTTCCCCCCCAGCTGGTACGCCGTATTCTATCGTTGCTACCCCCCGAAGAGAGAGAGGTAGCCTTACGCCTTTTAAACTATCCGGAGGATTCCTGTGGTAGGCTCATGAATCCCGATTTTGTTGCACTAAACCGCAACACATTAGTAAGAGACGCCCTGCAACACTTGAGAACCAGCGATTATCCAGATGAGCTGCTCTTGACCATATACGCTCTGGATGACGCCCAACGTCTCCGTGGGCAGGTGAAGTTAACTTCTCTGGTGAAATCATCGGAGGACGTTTCCATAGGACGTCTCGCGGAGAGAGTCCCTTATGTTTCTGCTTATGATCCTGCTGAAGAGGCGGCGAAGATAATGGCCGACTATGACCTTCTGGCCATACCGGTGGTGGATAACTTCGGACGTTTGTTGGGAGTTATCACCGTAGACGATATGGTAGATGTCATTTTGGAAGAGAGCACGGAGGATTTCTTACGGTTCGCCGCCGTCAGTGATCCGGAGGATAACTATTTCTTATTGCCCATTCAGGAGAGAATAAGAAAGAGATTACCATGGCTGGCCGGATTAACGCTTCTGGCCAACGTTTCATCCTTCATCATAGGAGCTTATCAAAACGTCCTTAAGGAAGCTGTGATACTGGCCGCTTTTATTCCTATACTCAATGGAACAGCCGGAAATACCGGATCCCAATGTGCCAGCTTCGTTATAAGGGCCTTGGCGACCGGTGAAATAACACCTAACTTTAAAAAGATCCTATCTCTCTATCTCAAAGAGATGTTCGGTGTTCTTTGGGGATTGGCTCTACCCCTTTCCATCATAGCGGCCACGAGTGCTTTCTTCCGCACCCAAAACTTTCTTATAACTATGGCTGTCACTCTAACTATGATTGTAGCGGTTCTCACCGCTAACACCATAGGCTTTTTCCTACCGATTCTAGCTAAACGAGTGGGTATAGATCCTGCGAGCGTATCAGCACCCCTCAACGCTACCCTCAATGATGCCCTAACTCTCACGCTCTACTTCACCCTTTCCCGTCTTATTCTCCGCCTGTAATATCCCTTGTTTTGCTATAATGATACATAATGCCATAATCCTATCATCGTGGGGTTTTATGATCAGTGTCGTAATAGACCAAAGAGTAAAGGTCGGGGTCGTGTAGAACTACCTTAGAAACCTCAAACGTATCCCCTTCATATATAACACGTAGTTCAACAAAGTGCGAACCTACAGACACATCCGGTTCCAAAAAAACGTAACCCTTCCCTTCCTCCCGTGTTATTAGATCACCATCTACGTAAAGCTCTACCGAGAATCCCCCTTCTCTCTCCACTAAAACGTACCCATCCCAAACGTCTTCAAAGCCTGTGACCTCGACTTTCGGGGTCGGAGTTTTAAACATCAGATACTTCCTGTTAAGGTAACTGCCTCCTATGGCGATTATTACGAACATGAGGGAAATGGCAAGGGAGAACACCCATTTGAAGTGCCAAACGTTTCCCCTTGGGGGTGGGGTAGAAAAGTTCTCGGTAACCTCCAACATCAAGTAGCGCAATTTCATTTCGCGCTCATAAAGACTCTTGCAAGTTTTACATTCATTCATGTGCGATTCAACCTCTCTCTTTAGCCCCTTATCAAGCCGTCCTATGGCATAAAGTGGAACGAGCTTCTTTATGTTATCGTGTTTCATTTCTACCCTCCAAAAGATACTTTAGCCTTCTTTTTGCCCTATTTAGGCGGGATTTTACGGTTCCTATAGGTATGCCTAAGCTTTCGGCTATCTCCCCATAGGTCATCCTTTCTACATAGAAAAGATAAAGAATATCCTTATATTCCTTTTTAAGAGAATCGTATGCCCTTTTAAACTTCTTTGGGGGAACCATAAAATCCGGAGTGTCTTCTTCCTCTTCTTCATTATCATCGTAGGAGAGTAGGGGGTTTTCCAGATCATCTATATCGTCATGGGGTGTAAGAAGGGGAAAGTGACGGTTTCTATAGGACCAGTAATCTTTGACTGCGTTGTTGGCTATGCTAAAGAGCCAGGTTTTAACGGCCGATAACTTTCTCAACTTGGAGAAACCTTTAAGAGCCTTTAAAAAAACTTCCGATGTAAGGTCAAGGGCGTCGTTGTAATCGTGAACTTTGGAGTATATGAAACGTAGTACGTCATTGTAGTGTCTGCGATAGATCTCCTCAAAGGACACCATCTATTAGACGTTGAGTTGTTCCACGAAAAGAGGGGGGATACTTCCCCCCTCCTAGCTTTAGCAAGCGTTTCAGCCTCACCTTATCATGAAGCGATAAGTTTTGTTCCCACTTATGGCGAAATACACACCGGACTTGAGGATCGTACGTTTCCCGACGGGGAACTTACCGATCAGACGTCCCGATGCAGTGTAGAGGGTAGCTTCCCTTGAGAATACTACTGTTCGTCCTTCTATCCTATAGGGGAGGTAGGAAGCGTTGATGTTCCTCCTCTCTGCCACCGAGAGAGCATCGTTATTGCCGCAAGGACCGGCGTCCACCACGACCAGACTGTAAGGCTGATAACCGCCCGGCTTGGGGTTGTTGAGAGCTTGGCCTATCACCTTTACTCTCCATGTACCCCTCTTGGCCGGTGCCACATATACTACTTCGGTGGTATTCAGATAATCCCTACTGGTAGGATCGGGTAAGGATACACCTTCACTGAATATGTTACCTTTGTAGATATGACCGTCGGCCCCCTCAACGACAAGATCCAGATCGTTTTGCAGATAGGAACCGGGAGCATCCGTCCAGCTTAGGACGATCTTCACATAATCGGTGTACATGGATTCATTGCAACCTACCGTAATGTCGAACACAGCTGTATCATTGGCCTGTATTCCCACGCTATCATCCACCACGAACAGACGATGTTTATACTCCGGGGGTGCATCATCGAAGAAGAAAACCCTGCTTAGGTTTATACCGCCGAATCCAACAGCCCCGTTAGGGGGTAGAGGTTCATATTCAAGGGGTTGGGTTGAGGCCACGAGGGCCGCTTTTAGAAGGGAGCCTTGGGGAATCCAGCCGTCGGAGCTGTCAGGGGTGCCGGAGGGATACCAGCCCTCTCTGAAGTACTGCCTGACCAGAAGGGCCGCTCCTGCTGCTGCAGGTGCAGCCATGGAGGTCCCTTGGAAACCGCTACTGACCACGGAACAGGAGTAGGTTCTATCTGTACGGTTGCGAGCCGAAGCTATGAAGGGAGGAGAAAAGTTGTAATCACCGCCAGGCGTCATAACTTCCGGCTTTATACGTCCATCATAGGTTGGTCCCTGGGAAGAGTAATAGGCTCTATGATCGTGGGGCCTGGTAAAGGAGTCGAAGGCTCCGGTTGCTCCGACAGTCAGAGCACTTTTGGCGGTTGCCGGGCTCCCCACGGAACCATCCTCGTAATTGCCGGCATCGCTGCTGTTACCCGATGCTACCACTACCAGGGCGTCGGGATAGTCCCACATGAAGGCGTCCACGTCAAAGGCTGTGGATCCGTAGGTGTTGAACGACGAACCCCATGAGAAATTTATCACCCGTGCTCCGTTATCGTAGAAGGTATTACTCAAGATGTCGTATATGGAACTACTGTAACATATACCGGAGCAGCTCCAGCAGTCGGGACCACTCGCGTCCCCGAAGACGATCTTGGCCATATAAGCCATACCCTTGTATGCGTAGAAGGTATAACTGGCTGAATCCGGATAACCTAACATGGTACCACTCACATGGGTACCATGAGAGTAAGAGCAAGAGGCAAAATCATCGGCGTAACTTGATAAAACCTCGTAAGCTATTACCTTCCGATGTGAGGGACCTGGTATCACAACGTTCGTATCTCTGAAAAAGCAGGAGTAATAGTCCAATCCTGTATCCATAACGCCTCCCACTTCGCCAGATCCGTTTATACCGTGCGACCATACCAAGGAATCTCCTTCGACACGGGTTTGGATGAACCAACGGGTATGGTTGTTGAACAGATATTTACGTAGATCCGGTTCCACATAGGCGACCTTTTCATTCCGGGATAGAGCGCGAGCAACCGATAGAGCATCTTCAGGGGGCATGAGCACTTTAAATCTAGGCATGAGGGAAGTAGGGAACCTTTCGGGTGTTAAACCTTGGGAAAGTAGCAGGGTAAAGATCTCTCCTTCGCTTTCGCCAGGATAGCCCCATACTATCAGTCGCACCTTTCCACTGTAAAGGGCATCTTCTAAGTTGCCTTCGTATATAAGGGGGTTGATTTTGAGATCCTCTGGAACGGGTTCAATCGTAGCTGCCGATAGGGTAGTGTGGTTGGGAACTTTGGCTATGTATCCTCTGCCCGGCACGTACTGAAACACCTGAACTCCAGCCTCTTTTAAGCTTTGGATATTGGCACCTTCCTCCACCTTAAGAAGTACCCATCCACCTATAAGCAAACCTATCATGACACCGATATTATAAGGGATGTTAGAGTATGATTATCCCGTTCAGTTCTGCAAAGCGATTCCTTGTTTCACTATCACAACACACTTCTTTGGGTTCATTATAATGAAACACATAGGAATATCACCAGGGTGAAACATGCGAGAGGGTACTATAGAAGGTTTATGCATGCGATTTTCCTAATATTCGTTTTAACATCCAAGTGTCTCACTAAAGTAGAATTTGTATACGGGGATGGATAGATTCACCACTGTAATGTTTCCGTTTAGAGATACACAAAGGTGCTTCCCTCGCTCATTTGTAGTTGGGCCTACGGTAAAGATTTTAGTTTAAGCAAGACATCCTCGCGAAGATACGATGAACATAAAACCTTCCCAAGAACACCATGCTTACCATATTTCCTAAGAAGCGAAGGTATGTGAAAGGCTTCCTATCTCATTGTGAGATGGCCTACATGGCATAAATGAAATGCAAAATAGTAAAGGCTATCTACTAATACGAATTGAAAAACACCTTATGGATACGATAACGGGGAGTGAGTGTCTCTAATAGGGAGTGATACGATAACGTTAGTTAACATAAGATACCTTATGTGCAAAACTATACACCGCAAATTTCCACCTTTCTGGCAATATGTAATACCCTTTAAAAATCCACTTTTGGTGCTTTTCTCTGCTCTACGGCGTCCTCACCGCTCTTGAAGGCTTCAACATCCAAGTCAAAGTACTCCTCCTTAGAGAATCCCAAACGGTTAGCTATAACATTGGCTGGGAAAGAGCTTATGGCGGTGTTGTAATCACGAACGGTAGCGTTATAGTATCTACGTGCCAGTTGAAGTTCATCCTCTATCCTCCCCAACGTTTTCTGTAGCTCCAAAAAGTTCTGATTCGCTTTCAAGTCCGGATACCTTTCCGACAGAGCTATGATACTCTTCAGAGCTTTCGTGAGTTCTCCTTCGGCCTCCATTCGTTCCTTCATGGATCCAGCTCCAAGACTACGCGCACGAGCTTCGACTATCCTTTCAAAGACTTCCCTTTCGTGTTTAGCATAGCCTTTTACCACCTCAACCAGGTTAGGGATCAGATCGGCGCGACGTTTAAGCTGTACTTCAACACCACTCCAGGCTTCTTTTACCAACTCCCTCTTCTTAACGAGGGAATTGTAAAGGAAGATCATCCCCCCACTAACCAAAAGAAGGAGAATCAAGAGGAGAATAAGAAAGCCCATCAATCTATCCCCTCCCCTCCGGAGTAAAGTTTAACCATCTCATCGTAGGTATCGGATACGGTGGCAACCGTATGCACGGCCGCAGCCAATTCGTTCAGATCAAGGTTGGCTCCCGCCAGCGAATATTGAAAGAGAATGGAATTATCGGTCCCCAGAGCAAAGGCCCCCAAGGGCAAGCGAGCGTTTAGATCCAAAAGGATAGTAGCCAGATCGCAATCTATAGTAGAACCCTCGTTGAGATAGGAGAACACCCTAACCAGAACATCTTCCCTATGCCACGGACGAACTTCCACATTGATCCTGACGCTTCCATATTCAAACGAAAAGATACCTTCTAACTCAACGAAGTCTCCCACAATCTCCCGGAGATATGATCTCACCTTTTCCTCGGTTTCACGTATAAGATCCTCATTTATTCCTGGCACAATCCTGACCTTCATGCTACCCCTCCCGCTTGAGTTTAGCCTTTAGCTTCGCCAGGTCCTCTTTTATACGACGATTCTTCTCCAGCTCCTCATACTCCTCCTGTAGGCTATCGCCAGAAAGCTCAACCAAAGCTTTGGCTTCCTCTTCCTCCATCCTTATACGCTCCTCCATCTCCCCAAATCTACCAAAAACGTCTTCGCCGAAGCTTCCTGTATACTTAGCGAACTCCTTTTGGACCTTAGCAGCCTTGTGACGGGATGTGAGGGTTATGTATCGGGTACGCGCTTCCTCAAGCTTAGCCTTAAGTTTATCCAGCTGATCCTTCAGTTCTTCGGCCGTTCTATGGGCTTCGTCATAAGCTACCTTGTAACGGGTCGCCAGAGATTCATACTCGTTTTTCTTTTCAAGAGCTTTGATAGCCAAATCTTCCCTACCCGACTTTAAGGCTTCCTCGGCTTTTCTCATCCACTCCTGAGCCAGCGTATAGGCCTGTTCGTATTTGGCCTTCAATCTTCTCTCGTTAGCCACAGCCTGCGCGGTTGCCACGGTAGCCTTCCTTAGGGCCTCCTCCATATCGGATATGATCAGTTTGAGAGTTTTCTCCGGATCCTCGGCCCTTTCCAAAAGGGCGTTTAGGTTCGCTCTTAATATATCGGTAAGCCGTTTAAAGATCGCCATCGGTGGTATTTTAAGGTTGTTCAAGGCATCATATAATCCTTAGAAAATGTTTTGGAGAACTTCTGGGGCTCGTTTAGATGTTTTTAGTTAATAATGTCTTATATCAATATCGTATATATAGTTTAATGAATATTTTGTGATTATAGAGTAGATCGTTTATGATTTAATATATTCAGCGAATTATGTTTTATCGTATTAATAAAACAACAAAATTGCCAGTACAGTGGTAATATAGACATATAACGTTAATCGTTTAAAATTCAAAACCCCTGACATACCAAATTCTCCATCTGTATAATAAGATGATGAGAACCCCCCTGGTATTTTCGTACCATGACGTTTCTCCCACCCTTCGGCTAACAGGCAATCGTGTATATCCCTCCCAATTCAAACACCACGTAGAATTCTTAACATCTCATTTTTCTCCACTACAGGATTTAAACTGCCCCCTACTCCCCGATAGTTTCCTGATAACTTTTGACGATGCTTTCGTGGGTGTTCTGGAATATGCACTCCCTATAATGGAAAGGTACGATTTGAAGGGTTTAGTTTTTGTAGTAACTGGATACGTGGGTAGAAAAAGCCATTGGGATGCCCACTTTGGAACACCGGCAGTTCATCTAGATGCGGAAGGTCTTCGTACCCTCTTGAAGGCCGGATGGATCTTGGGTTCCCATACGGTTAATCACAAAGCTCTACCCCTTTTAAGTGACCATGAAATTGAGAGAGAATTAGAGTTTTCCAAAAAATGGCTTGAGGATTTAACCGGCCACGAGGTGATAGCGCTCGCCTATCCCTTTAACATGTACGATTATCGCACGGTAAGGATCGCCCATAAAGTGGGCTACAAGGTGGCCTTCGCCGGCCCCTCTCTTAGGAGCAGTTATAACTGCTTATCTATACCACGTATACCCGTTTTTCTACCTGACTTATCCTTAAGGCCCAAACTTCACAGATCCTATGCTCTTATAGATATGCTTCTAACAGCACCAGCGCGACTCTCCCCCCTTTACCAATCCCTCCTTCATTTCCTAAAGAAGGTGGTGTAGATCAAAACAGCCGTAGAAACTATTGAGGGACCCAAGAAAACCAGATCCCTCATAGTCAAGGGACTACTTCCTACGATAATTATATCCCCCGGAGATGGTCTATAGTCCAAAGAAACCCTTTTAAGTTTCCTACTGCCAGGACTCTTTACCTTTATATCCCAAGCGTTGGCCCGCTCCGCGAAGCCATAGGCCTCTATTATGTAATCCTGGACCGTTCTGTGGGGTGCGTATTCATAGCCACCGGGCTTTATAACCTGACCTATTACTACGACAAATGGTATGGCAAAATCAAAGCTCACCGTGTCGCCGATATTCACGGGTGCGCTTATATCGACGATATGACCGTTTATACGGGCTGCCCGAAGGGAATGAATACGACTGGCAAGGCGCAGTTTCAGCATTACATCGTATATTCTATCGCCCGGTTCCCACTCTACCGTCCAAAAGTTCCCCTTGGAGAAATCACCAACAGCAAAGATGACGGAATCAGTCCTCGGTAGATAGATAGTGTCGTTAGCCTTCAGGAAGGGGTTGAAAGTTAGATCTCCCTCCTTAACGAATCTCCATAGATCGAAAGTATCATGGTTCAAAACCACCCTACTGGGTGCCGAGTAAGGGAGAACGAACTTCCTGTTCAAAACCACGTCGGAAAGCCGGGTGAGTCCTCCTACACGAAGATAGCCCCCTACCTTAGTGTCGAAGTTACCACGGAGCATAACATAGAACTTGGCAGGTGAAACGAGCTGAATGGAAACGTACCCCGTTGATCTGACAAACCTGCGATAGGCTCTAAGTAAAACCTTCTGAGCTGAATCCAATGTAAGGCCGACGAGTTTCACGGCGTCTGGTCTTGAAGATGGGGTAAGTTCCAGAGGTACGTAGCCGTTGTTATCAACGAAGGCCACATACTGAACGAAGGCTACCTGACGTGAGTAGGCGGTTATGAGTATTCGATCACCGACGTTGAGCCGGTAATCCGGTGGTGGTACGAATACGCTCTTTATCTCCGGCCGCACACCAAAAACTATACTATCGGCAACCATTGTAAGGATCACCAAAAACATCAGGCGGCGTATTATACAGGGGCCAGGTCTATAATCTCCACTATGCTACCCTTTTGGGTCTACGTTCAGAGCAAGGATGTGCCATATGCGGAGATTTTCTCACTCTATCGCCGCACGAAATCTACCTGGTTGGGTACCTACTCTTTCTATTGGTTTGCCGACACCTCCGCCCAGCCTGACAACTTTCATCTGAACCCATCCAAAGAGAGAGTAACTACATTTCGGGTAAGACGATCCTCCCGTAAAAAACCCGCAAATCCCCTATTTTACAGCTACGGCGAGTCGGAAAGGCAGGTAAAGGCAGTTAAGGCGGATACTCTCCACGCCTTGGGGGTAACCGGCGAGGGTGTAAAGATCGGTATATTCGACACCGGATTTGATTTGGATCATCCGGCCCTCTTAGGCGTGAAGGTTGCAAAGCAGATGGATTTCAACAGCGGAGATCGCCTGATGTGGGAGAACATGGAAATCCCCCCACCTGTGGCCATACCCTTTTACCTGCACTCCTATGACTGCGACACCATGGGAGCATCGTTGGTATGCCTCTACTCTGGGGCTGATGAGAAGGCCCTTCAGGGAATAAACACCAGAACGTGGAATCTGTACCTTTACGTCCTCTATCCCGACAGCTCATGGGAGCTACATAACGTTCAGGCAGGCTACGAATACAACCCATCCATAGCTCGGTGGGATGACAGCCTATTCGTAGCATGGACCTACGGTTTTGGATCCGTGAAGTTGGCCGTGGTGGACACAGTGTTAGACACCCTTATAAACATAAGAATATTGCCAGGCTATCAAAAGGTTCTTTTGGAAGTCCTACGGGATACCCTGGTAGTAGGAGCCTATACAGGCGATAGTGTAAAGCTCTGTTACTACGATAGAGCGTCAGGTCTTGAGTGCTGGAACTCGACCCCCCTGTCCAAGGTATCCGGCATGTACCTGTGGAAGGATACGTTGTTCTTTTCCGATGGTGACAGCATATACAGGATGGATCGAGCCAACGTAGTGGGTGTGGAGGCCGGTTTCTATCCAGTCTATGCGGAAGGGAATTTGGCCTTCATAAGAAACGACACCGCTTACGCCTTTGGACGGCCAATAGTACGATCCGATCTTTTGAGCGATATAGGTTTCAATGGAAGAGTTTTGGCCGTACCTATGGCAGATAACATAAACCTTTATGATAGCACAGGTCAACTTTTGGGAACGTACGGTTGGACGGGGTGTGACAAACCCTCCTTCGTTGGAGGGGGACTGGTCTTCAGGGCACGTGGTGATACCATAGCTGAACCTCCACCGGTGGGCACCGGGTACTATCACGGTACCAGGGTGTTGTCCGTTCTGGCAGGGTACGTAGATGGGCGATTGGTAGGGATAGCGCCGGGGGCCACCTACTATCTGGCGAAGACGGAGAAGGTAGCCAGAACCGATACATCCATAATATGGGAGAACAGGATCGAGGAAGATTTCCTGGTCTCGGCATTGGAATGGGCAGCTCGCAGCGGTGTACAGATAGCCAACATAAGCTTAGGATACGGTGCCGATCTTGGATACACCAAGGATATGATGGATGGAAATACAGCCCTATCCTCTCGCGTAGTATCCAAGAGTTTGGAAAGAGGGATGTTGGTAGTCGCGGCCATGGGGAACGTGGGGAGCAGACCCATACCGGACCCGAACGTTGGAGATACCACCCTAACCGCTCCGGCGGATGCCTACAACATCGTTGCCGTAAGCGGAGCCATATGGGATTCCGTTACTTCCAGCTGGATGCCCGCCAATCAATCGGCTTTCGGCCCTTCCGCCGATGGTAGATTAAAACCGGAAGTTATAGCGCCCTTTACAGTGGTGGCCATAGATGATACCTTCTCACTGGTTACAGTGTCAGGCACCTCCTATTCCGCCCCCCTAGTGGTCGGTGCTTTAGCTTTGGCACTACAGGTTCATCCCTCATGGAGTTTAGGGGAGTTACGTGAGAACCTGCTCAAAACGGCGACGCCCCTTCTTGGCTACACAGCGCCCAACTTCGTAACCGGCTACGGTATGCCTGATGCTTACGCTTTGGCAACATTAGAACCTTTTGAAACCGAAGTTGAAGTTCTCAAATTGAAGGTGGCAAGCGTATACCCTAATCCCTTCTCAAAGAGCAGAAACAAGAAGTTGACGATCTTAGTTGAAAGTCCCTACCCGGCTGACTACGTAGAGGTCAAGATATTCTCCGCATCCGGTACGCCTATAAAAACCCTAAAGCTCAATACCAACCTAAGTGTAGGACTCACTCCCTTGTCCTTAGATGTAGCGAACCTACCGGAAGGTCTTTACTTCGTAAGCATACTTACGGAGCGGGGCTGGACGACAGGGAAATTCGTAGTTATTAAGTAGCACCACACGACCTTGCGGCGTTAGAATGGCAAATCGGGATGGAAAGGGAAAAGGGGAGCGGGCTTCTAATAGTACGTAGGAAGATCTTCAACGATCCCCTATTGATAGCGTATATTCTTAACGGTGAACCCATATTTGCTGAAAGTTTCACCTTCAAAGGGAGATGGTGGGAGGGGCTTATGGGAGAGAACGAATACACTCGATCCCTTGAAACGGGAAACCCCTTCCTGTTCGCTGCCCAGCACTACGGAGAGAAGTATCGTGCTCACATAAAGGAGTATGCCCGGAAGGTGATAGAAACAGCCCTCAAAGAGGCTAAGGAGTACGGTTGGAAGTTAGAGAGCGAATTTCATCCCCTTCCAAGCGAGGAGATAGAACATAACTTCGGTATATCCTTGCAGATAAACGTAACTTCGGGTGTGGCAGGACGCATAAGGGAGATGGGTTTTGACATCTTCTATATAGACGGAGAAGAAGATTTTTTAGGGTTCTTCAAGACCATATCCACCATAGCCGATCCCGTTAGAAAGGTTGTAGAGAGTTTAAGAGATACAGGCGGATCTTTTGCCTTTCTACTACCGCTTTATATACTCTTGCGGTTGGATTTTGGGGACGTTAAAGTTTGTACCGTTACCAAGGATGTGGGACGGGCTATAAGATCACTCCGTGCCACCCTAACCCCCACGGAAGTTCCTTTAATGGCCCTTATCCAGATAGAGACGGATAGATGTTGCCGATATACCTTTTGGAGAAGCAAATACGGAGAAACCTTGTTAGTGGATGGAAAACAGCTTAGGGAACTATCCTTTACCGAGACCGTACGAATACTTGAAACCTATTTGGACACTTATGAGAGGAAAATACGTAGGGCCGTTGAACTCGTCCCTTCAACCCTACCCAACCGCATGAAGGAGATGCTCATCCAGGAGATGGTCTTTCAAAACATGTCTCCGGATGAGTTTGAGGAAGCGTTTGCATCCCGTTTTAGCATGAGGTTAGAAGATGAAAATGCCTGAGGTTAAAACGAGCCTTGACCTCCTCAACTACGATCCACACACCGGAATTCTAAGTGTGGAGGGTGTACCGGTTACCTACCACTGTAACGTTTTTAACCATTTTTTTGCAGAGGGTATAAAGTTAGCCTTAGGTATAGAGCGGGGTCGTGAGCTTATCTACAGGTCCTCCGAGTTCGCTCATTACCGTCTGTTTTCCACCTTGAAACACAGATATAACATGAGTCCGGAGGAGATGGTCACCTTCGGAGAGAGATACTTCAAAAGCCGCGGCCTTGGAGTACTTAATATAAAGAATAAGGATAATATAACCCTCATCGCCTCCACCCACGCGAATACCTACATCCGAATTCTCCGTTCCTTCTCCGACATTCCGGTGTGTGATGTTGAGAGAGGTTTCGTAGCAGCTCTACTGGAGGTAGCTCTTGACACACCCCCAGGTAGCCTAGAGATCGAGGAAAGAGGTTGTTTAGCAGCTCATGACCCGGTATGCCGTATGGGTGTGAAAGTTTTACACAAACCTGTGGAACTTCCGGGTGTAGATTGTGAAAGAGCGCCTCTATATAGAGTGCCTGGAGCCGAGGAACGCATGAAGCTCATGGAGAAAATCATGAAGAGAATACCCGCTCCCGATGAGACTGGTATAATCTCTCTGGACTCAGCCTTCTCGGATATACGAAAGGTGTGGATAACTCAACTTCCGAGTGAATATTACGCTTATGCCAAAACACGATTACAAGATATGGCAGATGAGAACGTAGTTAAGTACACTCTAACCTTGGCAGGATTCAACTGCGTGTTTATGACCTACGTTTCGGTAGCCAAAACACCCATAGGGGACATTGTCTTCAAAGGTGCCACCAACCTAGACGAAAGAGCACGTCGCTTCCTAAGCATAGGGAACTACTTAGGTTTTGGTATCTTTGAGGTTCCCTATCTCAGATACAATGGAAGTACCTGTGAATGCACAGTAAATCTCTACAACTTCTACGAAAACAATTTCTTGCGGGCCTTGGGAAGAGAACCCCTATCCTACTTTCTACCGAGTGCCGTTTTGGCCATGGTTTCGGCCGTGTATATTTATCGCTTTCATGAGAGTCAGCGTCATGGTATTCTAATGGACGCCTTCAGGATGTTTGACGATCTATACGACAGGTCAGAATTTTCGTTGAGCTTTGATATAAGAAAGAACATGCAGACTGTTGAAATGAAAGTGCCAATCGGATAGCAAATTTCGGCCTTAAAATGAGAACTATGA
Organism: Thermotogae bacterium; assembly: GCA_013154295.1. GTDB lineage: Bacteria > Hydrothermota > Hydrothermia > LBFQ01 > LBFQ01 > JAADCS01. The sequence continues at coordinate 2,964 of JAADCS010000165.1, read as the reverse complement.
TTATACTTTTCAACCTTTTGGCGGACGTTAGTGTAGCATCCGCCAGCAAAAGTTATGAGATCGTGGAAAACGAAAGCTTCCGTCTCATAAGGCTACCGGCTCCCTCAACCTTTTTAAGCGTATCTTTAAGTAACGGTGAGAGCTGCGTAGGTAGAGTGCGTAGCGAGAGGGGTAGAACCTATCACCTTCCAACTCTTCCTTACGTGCTGCGCCTAAATCCAGGAAAGTACGTGATCGCTCTCAAATGTCCGGAAGGATCATGGAAGGGTACTGTATCGATTAGGCGAAACATGGCAAATTTTTTGTTCGTTAAAATGATACAAAATTGGGATTACGAAGAAGAACAGCCAACCCCCCCTATCCGACCTATGGATCCATCGCGGTTTGGTTCCTTGCTCGTGGCCATAGATTCGGCTTCCTTCTCCGAAGATAGACTCACCATAATAGAGGAAGCCGCAGAGCACAACTTCTTCACATCCGAGCAAGTTTTCACTATACTGAAACATTTGGTCTACGACGACGAACGTCTGAAAGCTGCCAAGATTCTCTACCCTAAAGTGGTGGATCCAGAGAACTTTTATATAGTGTATAGAGCCTTCACCTACTCTTCGACCAGGGAGGCACTTAAGAAGTGGATAAAAAGTAGGAAGAGATAGTACAACCTCTAAATGGCTATCGGGAGCATTTTCTTTTTGGTGCCTCTTCACCGAGGCGATTCTTCAAATTGGCGATTAAAAGAATATCGCCTGTAAATGAGAATCGCTTTACCACTAAACCCATCCCTTAGGAAGAAGGGAAAAGAGGTGACATACACCTTATTCAGTTTGTATCCAAATAGTCTCTATAACCTTTGAGTGTTGGATGGAAGATAGGATTAAGGAACCGGAGTATCTTTTAGTCACCAAAGCTTGAGTGTCGCCTATATGGGACTCACCTAGGATCACAACTACGTTCCTATTCTTAGAGACATTACAGGATTAAGCACCTCCTCAACGTTACTCAAAAGTCTCAGTTAGTTGAAACATCGCCTGAATCCGCACACCAATAGGAGTTCACACAAAATGTATCATCACAACGCAACACCTCATTTCGTTGGTCTATGATGATACAGCTGAAGTGCTTCACTACCCAATCACGTCCCCATAAACCTCACGAATTATCCTACCCTTAAGGTACTTCTTCGCCGGTATGTCGGTCTGGAACATCACACCACCTTTGGGTTCTACTACGTCTAAGGCAGCCAATGCTCCTCCGCTGGTGGTAGCCTGTAAAGCCGAAAGCCTATAACCACCGTACTCTTTAGGAAATACCTCCACCAACCTATCCAGAAGGCGGTATTCCCCCTCGGAATCGTATCCGGCGACCGATACATAGACCACCACCCAGTCATCCTCCACCAAAGGTATGTTTTTTATCTCTCGCAAGAGGTTTTCCACCTTACGCTCGTTGGGAAGGGTTTTCCAAGTGCCTAACAGTTTTCTAACCCAATCGTAATGGCCAGGCCAGCGCAGGGTTTTATAGTCAAGGTAGTCTATCTTACCCTCGTAGTACTCTGGGGTACTTGCAGCCCCACCGGATGTGAGGTCAGCTTCTAAAATCCTACCGTTGAGGATTAACGTTTCGGGTTCAGAGAGGGATGGAACCGTAGTTATACGACCCTCCCGCAAGACGATAGAAGGCTCCACATATTCAACAGCCACACCTGCGGCACTCCATGTTCTGGCATAGAAATATGGAGAGGATACGTTGGGAGTTAAGGCCCCTACCCTCATCTTTAGCTCTTTAGGATAGTTGCCAAATCGCTCTTTGAAGGTTTCGACCATGTACACGGCCAAGATATTAACGAAACCGGGCGCAAGACCGGATTGCAATATGAAGGTGGGAGGGTTTTCGGACTTGGATACCATCTCTGTAATCTCACGCGTGGCTTTCACATGCTCGGTTAGGTTCAGATAGTTAGTGTGAGTTTTTAAAGCGGCTTCTGCCATTCTGGTAGCCTCCCGACCGGGAAGACAGTCAATTAGAACATCAGCGTCTGAAAGGGCCTTTAAAAGATCGTCGTTTATGCCTTCGGAAGGTAAGCGGAAAGCTTCACCATCAACTAACTTGGCTACATCTTTGGCTTTCTCAAGGCGCCTACCTCCTACAACAATTCGGGCATCGGGGTAGAATTTTCGTAGGAGTATAGCCGTTGAACGCGCTACTATGCCGGATCCTGCTATCACTACCTTCCTCGGTTTCATAACCGATAATTATACAACGGCCAAAATCATTCGGGTAGATGCTTGGACAGGTCTTTGGCTATTTTGGAGATGCAGTCGTTGCGGTACCTCAGCCAAGGTCTGCCGTTCTTCCCCTTTATCTCTATGGTGTTGTAGGTTATGCCGGAGTGGGCGATGAAGTTTCGGAAGTCTCTGATGTCTTTGCTGTCTTTTCTACCTTTGCCTTTTTCTGGACATTCGCCTTGATATTTACAAGCTTTATCATTATCCCCCGCGTAGGAACGCCATTCATCTTTACATTTTTCCGCTCGTTTTTTAATCTTATTTTGCTCCTTCTCATCGTTTAGATTTTTGAAGACGAACACCCCCGTCTGTGTATTTTCCTTCCATATCCTCCCGGCCAGCTCAGTTAAACGACCAAGACTTATCCCCTCTTGGGGGTCGTAGTGCAGTACCGGGCCCAAAGAGTCCTTCAAGACTTTCAGGAGGAAGGCTACCTGTACCCAGTTGGTCAGGCTGGGGGTCGTACTATATCTTGCGAAGAACTTGCACTCACCCGCGGAATATGAGATGCTTTCCTCGTACTTTCTGAAGCAGTTTTCAACTCCCTGTTGAGCGTACTCAACGACACCCCTTTCGGAGGGGGCACACTTTCCAGTGGTACTCTCTTTCAAGGAGCGGTTGAGAAGGTCCAACAGAAGAAGGGGAAGGCCGTTTTGGACCGCCGATGAGAGGGCGTCGT
>JAADCS010000051.1 GCA_013154295.1 Thermotogae bacterium | reverse complement strand
TCCTCGGGATATCCAGCTATATCAGTTGCTCCTCCGACGAATGTGGTGTCTGTTTGTGAGTAATAGGCTCCCAGCCTGACAAATTTCATACGCTGGAAAAACTCTATAGTCCATCCATCGAGGTATTCTATCCTTCCCCTCGATGGACCTATGGAGAAGGAGGTGGCGAGTCCTACGGTAGAACCATCCAGCTTTATTCCTGCGGAAAAAAGGGCCCTTTTGAGCATCAAGCGATAAGTTTCACGGGTTTCCTTTCGGTAATTGAATGCTAAAGCAGTGGGAGTAGAGGAGGGAAGGCCAAGGTATAGGGAAACATTGGTTTTCTTGTGGCTATAATATATCTCTAAGCCATCCCATTTGGCAGTAATGCTCCCCCTGATACTATCTGAAATAAATAAATTCCCTTGTAAGCTTAGATCGCGCCTATTGCGTATTATTAAAGTATCACCCCGAAGGGAAATGGAGCTCTCGTTCCCATAGAAATCATCCAATTTGTTCAGATCTTCTTCCAGGCTTTTCAGAGCAAGAAGTTTATTCGTATAGTTAGCTAATAGAGCCCTGTAAGAGGGAAGAGAAAGAAAATACCCTTCGATCTTTATCTTCTTGCTGACAAAGGGGAAGCCTTTATGCATTTTTAGAGACAGGATTAGGGTATCGCCTTCCGTATAGGCTTCTTCGATCTGAACCCTGGCATGGAAATAACCCTCTTGCTTGAGGGAATATTCTATGGAGTCCAGGATCTGCTGAAGATTCAGAGAATCTGTCAGTAATTTAAGAACAAGAATTCCTTCCACCGTTCATCTGCAATCTGGCTTCTCAAAATTATAAGCTCGAAGTAAGATGGTTTTCTGGGCTTGGACAACAATTTCATCCCTGCTTCCTCTGGGGTTCTGTCCCCCTTCTTGGCATTACACTTTACGCAGGCGGTAACGAGATTATCCCAGCTGTCCTTTCCACCCCGAGACTTGGGGATTACATGATCTATAGTTAGGGGAGGCTTGCGGGTGCCACAGTATTGACATGTATAGTTATCTCTGAGAAGAATATTCTTCTTGGTGAGAGGGGGTTCTTTGTATTTGAGGTGAATATATCGTTTAAGGCGAATAACCACAGGACGGGGTATGGATATGCTGCTCGATTTGATCAGGTGATCTTCATCGAAGTAAACGAGTTCAGCTTTAAGGAGGACGAGAAGCTTGATCGCCCTCCTAAGACTTACTATATTCAGCGGTTCGTAGGTCTGGTTTAGTAGTAAAACATTCCGCCCCATGTATTTAGTCTATGTTATTACACTTTCTCCAAGCTATCTGCCTGTACTTCTTCGTCACTTCCTTCTTTTTCAGTACGTATCTCCTCAGGCTTTCGGATGGAATTTCCCCTTCGGTGAGGGCCTTGTTGTAAAATGCAATGGCAGTATCGTACACCTTATATGCTTTGCAGTACTTCTTGCTCTTACGGAGTGCAGTGGCTCTTTCGTAGTAGATATCCCCGAGATTTACGTAAATGAAGGATATATTCTTTGCAGAGCCTTCTTCTTTGGCCAGCTGCAGGGCTTTCCTGTACATTTTCTCTGCATTGGCCAGATCCTTCAGGTGTTCGCTATAAACATAACCGAGCTTTATATAAATAGAAGAGTGGTTCTTCTTTTCCGCCAGCTTCTTTAGAAGACTTACTGCCTTCTTGCCCATTCCAGCAACCACGTAGGCATCTGCCAGGTCATAAGCGTATTTGAAATTGTCGGGCTCCTTTTCGTAGAGCTTCTCCAGATATTTGATGGTCCTCTTGGCGTACTTTACGATGGCAGGGTTCTCCGGATTTTCCTTTTTGAGCTTCTTATAGTAGTCGCTGTTTATCTTATAGCCGAGCTTCCATATGTCCACATTGGTACTATCCATGGAGTAGGCCTTTTCGATAATATCAGAAGCAGCCTTATAGTCCCCTATTTCGTAGAGGAATTTCGCATAAGCAATGTAGAACTTCAACTGATCTGGATATTTTTCTATTAAGGTTTCATACAGCTTTCGGGCTTCGTCTGGTTTTCCAGCCTCCTCGTATACCTTTGCCAATCCAAACAGGATATCCTCATTGGTGGGATCCAGCTCGAGGGCTTTCTTATAATATTCGATGGCCTTCTCGTAATCCTTCTTTATGGCACCATATACATATCCCAGACCCTGATACCCCTCGGGTTTATCAGGGAATTTCTCCACCAGAAGGTTATATACAGCTATTGCCGAATCGGGCATTTCCTTATGGATAAAGGCCTTGGCTATAAAGAGATAGGCAGGAATGTAGGTGGAATCGTGTTTCAGGGCTCTGCGGGCATTTTCGATAACCTTGTCGTATTTTTCCTTCAACATGTAATCTTTTGCCACTGCAGTCCACATAATTGCGGAGTCTCGCGGAGTCACGGGCTCCTGCGCCAGAAATATCAGCACCAGTTCCATAGCATAAATTTTAAGGCATCGTTTTTCAGCAAGAGGTAATGGAATTTATGGTTTATTGTCGTGGTGTTTCGAAGATGGCCATTCTTAGGGTAAATTTTTGTGGCAAAGAATCTTACTTTAGCAGGCGGATATTGGTTATAGGTTCCATTGGTTCGGGCGATTTCCCGTTTCATAGTTTTTCCAATTTAACTCAAATTATTGATGCGCTTGGTGTCAGCTTTTCAAATTTGTGTTGAAACAAGCTATATATGGATTAAAATTTCAAACATGCAACTGATTATCATTGCCATCAGTGGAGTGAGCTTCGTCTCGGGTTCTGTTCAATACAAGACGGTGCTCAAGGCTATGGGTGCTCTCCCCGATCCCGTCTCTGCCAAGAGTAGGGCCATGAAGGTGGAGGCAAAAGTGAATCCCGACACCTCACTGGATATAAGGATCGTTATACCGGTGCGTTCCTTCAAATCGGGCAATACCACGCGGGACAGGGAGGTGGCCAAGATCCTCGGATACCCCAAGCACAAGTTTATATTCTTTAGGGCCAATGTGCCTTCGGAAATCGTTAAGAAGGCCCTGGAAGGAGGAAGCGGAGAAGTGGAAGTGGAGGGAACCCTTAAGGTGAGGGGAAAGGAAAAGACTTATACATGGAATGTAAAATACGAATGGGTTGCAGACAATAGGATTCGATTGAGCACCGGGAGACATGTGAAGTTTACGGATTTCGGCATCAAACCGCCCACCCTGTTTGGTTTTGTAAAGAAGGCTCCTGACGACGTGGAAGTAGAGGGAACCATCGTGCTGGAGGTGGAGAAATGATATGGGTGTTCTTGAGTTTTAGCAGTCAGGGTTTTGTAGGAATTCCCACATATGGGATCGTGGCTGCTCAGGATTTTCAGGAGGACACCTTGGATTCCTTCGAGGCCTACCTGGAGGACTGTTCAAGCGAGATGGAGGAAGCCCGTACCACCTTCACCTTCCACCGATGGATGGGATACGGGATCATACTGGGTAGTCTTTTCGAAATAGGCACCGGGCTCTATGCTCTGAATCTTTACGAGGAAAACAGGACTCCGCCAGATTACATAAGGGTGAGCCATAGGGCTGTGGGTTATACCATATTTACTCTTTCCACCATTCAAACAACCCTTGGCACTTATAATACGATCAAATTGTGGGGGCAGGAGGGGCATACGAGGCGATTGATTCACGGCACACTTGCCTATGCGGCAACTGGAAGCTATCTCTATGCGGGATACCTGGCCTATAAGGGCTATTACGATAAGCACAGAACCTGGATGCTGATAGCAAGCGGTCTTTCTGCCCTGACGGGACTGTGGATCATTTTTTAAGGGGGTACCATGAAGAGGTTGATCCTGGGAATGATGGCTGTATGGATGCTCGCTGCCTGTAATATAGAGGAACCCTACGAGGAGGATTATGACTATAATCATGCATTGGTAAGTATAGACGGTGGCAGACTTCAGTTTAGACAGGATTGCCTTATTTGCCATGGGTTTGGGGCCTATGAAGATGATTACGATGACGACGATGAGCCCACTTTCTCCTACGCTGGTACCGTTTGGAATACCCTCGAAGGTGTTCCGGATTCGGGAGTAACGGTTTTACTTATTTCGTTAGATAGAGCAGACACTATTTCCCTCGTGAGCGACGAGTATGGAAATTTCTATACCGATTCCCTGCTTTCCACCAATCGCTATGTGGCAGCGATGAAATGTGGCAATGAGTACAGGGTGATGGAATACGAGGCTCTCTATGGGGGATGCAACGACTGCCATCGGCCCGGTGGAAGAGTGGCGAAGGTTCTCAATTGTAATTAGCATGTAAAATTTCCTGCATTGAAGGTCAGGGTAAAAGTAAAGCCCAATTCTAAAAAGGTGGGGGTGGAGGAGAAGGGGGAGTTCCTTCTGGTGAGGGTGAAATCGCCTCC
>JAADCS010000158.1 GCA_013154295.1 Thermotogae bacterium | reverse complement strand
GTACTCCTCCTTCCTCTTCACCTTCTTTAGCATCCCCTATAGCTCTTTTCTGCTCTCTTTGACTATTTTTTGCCACAGCCTTCTACCTTATGGGTGTTCGTTACTTATATGGGGGACATAAATGAGGCTAAATAGTAATATACCACTCCACCTACTAAATATCACAATCAAGTGTTATTTTTCCTGGTGTAGTTTTCCGTTCTATGATTGTTCTTTGATTCATTTGAGGACTTCTTGGGGGATGAAAGTACTCATATCGCTGCTAAATGAAGGTACGGTTTTAGGATGGTATCATCTAAGCCTGTTCCATATATAGTTCTATCTACGGGCCATCTCCAATTTGAGCATTTCCGTTTTCCCGTGAGGTTTCATCGGGATAGGACAACACTTTCTCTTCACCCCGTAACACCCTCAAAGCACCCTCCAAAAGAGCTTTCAGTTCGTCCTCACCCGGATACACCACCACTTCAGCGAAAGTCCCAAGGCTCTCCCTCAACCTATTCACCACGTAGCTCTCGTAGGCCATACCTCCGGTTATGATTATGGCATCAACCTTACCTTGTAGAATCGCTACCATCCCACCTGCCTCTTTGACTATCTGGTAGAGCATAGCATCAACGGCCTCCTTTGCCTTCGTATCACCGTTCCGTACGCGTTCCATGATGCCACGAAAGTCCTTACTACCCAAATACGCGTACAATCCACCTTCTCCGAATATCATTCTTCTGACCTCATCGTAGGAGTATCTTCCCGAAAAACACAACTTCACCAAGCTCATTACGGGTAAGGTCCCCGTACGTTCCACGGAAAAGGGTCCCTCTTCCATGGAATTGGTTAGATCTATCATACGGCCATTACGGTGAGCCGATACGGTTATACCACTACCGAGATGTATCACCACCAGAAAGCTTTCTTCATATCTCTTACCTCTCTCCCTCGCCCACTTTCGCGCTACGGCCTTGGTGTTCAGAGCATGGGACAGACTATAGCGGGGTAGAAGGGGATGGCCAGAATATCGGGCTAAGGTATCCATTTCATCCACACTTACGGGGTCGGTGGTAAAAGCCGGTACGTTCCATCTCTTAGCCAGCTCGTAGCCTATTATTCCGGCCAGATTGGAAGCATGAAACCCCCTCTTACCTTCGTAAAGATCCTTAACCATCCCTTCGTCTATCAGATAGGTGCCACTCTTTAAAGGTTTCAGAAGTCCTCCAATGGCAGCCACGGCATCTATTCTTTCCACACCATGTCTTTTTAGAATCTCGTCGATCACTCCCCTTCTAAAGTTCAGATGTTCCTCTATGGTTTTGAAGTGTCTTAGGAGTTCGTAGTCGTGCCTCACTGTCTCCCTCCAGATTTCCTTTTCATCCTCGTAAAGGGCCACCTTCGTGGAGGAGGAACCTGTGTTTATCACCAGAACTCTTCTACCCATATAGGACCTTATCTCCCAATCATTTAACTATGACCACCCGGCGGGTTTTATCTCCATCTACCAAAAGATATACACCTGGCCTCGATATGGTACGTACCCGTCTTCCATCGACGGTGTATATGGCAACCTGGTCGGAGAGCTGAATCGGGTACTCTTCAACGGATACTGCAGTTTTGAAGCCAATCTGTGCCACCCATGTGGTCCAGAGGGAGTCATTTCCGATCTGGGGAACCTCTCCTATGACCCAAAGGGTAGAGTCGTTGGGATCGGGACCACCGCCAAAGTAATCACCCCAACGGTTGCGCCCGAACCCATGGTCGTTGAAGTACCAGGAGCTACCAGCCCTAAATATCCTCGGAGATGAGAAGACTACGTCCGATGAACTTCTAGAAACGTAGGCCGCAGAAGGAAAGTCTCCATCCGAAGTTCCAACCCTCGTAAATACCACCACCACTCCCTTGGGGGAGACGGAGACGGCTGGATAGATCCAGGAGACGCCGTTTTCGTACAACGCCACGTCTTCCAAAACCGCCCCGGAGGTGTCCAGAACTACCAGACGGGAGGAGGCCAGATAGGAGCTTAGTGGGTGTTCCTCGCTGAAAGTGTAGTACAACTTACCGTCCAAGTATAGGACCTGGAACGTAGCTCCCACCGTTTCTAAGTCTTGGTAACCCCCACCCTGGGGAGCATCGGGTGGATAGGAGTAACTGGCTATAGGGAGCGTAACGCATGGAGAGAGTTGAGGCGATGATGTAGGACCGTAGATTCTATAAAACTTGTTAAAGGCTACCACGTAGACGTCTTGCGAGTAGGTGTAAGTGGAACGGGAAGGCCGAGGCCAGTTATATATGCAACTCAAATCACTATCGACGAAATCCTCCGTCCATCCGTTTAGGGTTCCATTGTAGGCGCTATCCTTGTTTATGACCCTCAACTTGGGATAGTAATAGGACGAAGAAAAACCTATCTGTTGGGAGGCCAAAACTATCCATCTATCGTTGAAACCTATCTCCGGATAATCCGCCCATGTGTTTCTGTAGGTGTTATCGTCGTATTGGGCATTTAGTCTGTAGAAGTACCATCCTCCCGTGGGGTTATCTCCCTCGGATACGGCCAGAAGATAGTAAGAGCTTTGGGATGAAGAGTTGTAATAGAGGGCTAAGACCAGCCATCGACCGGAGGGGATGTCGTAGGCCACCTTGGGATCAAAGGCCATACCTCCGGAGGGTATGACAGAGGCGAAGAAACCCCTTAAAGTATTGTAATAAACGGGTGGCCCACCCCACTTGTTGAAAAAGCTTATAAGTGTATTTACGACCACTACCACATGGGAGCTGCCCACAGCCATCTGGGGATCTGGCGGTATCCATCCCGTATAGTCTATGCCCATGAAGGTACGTAGTAGCGTATCGTTGGGCGTCGATAGGTTTAGGGGGGGAGGGTTTGGACCGCTACCGTGGCGCCCAAAGGAACGCTCAAACCTGTTTACGCGGGCGAATTCCTTTAACTCCTCCACCTTTAGAGGTACATATTCCTTGGGAGGATGGGGTAAATACGCTTTGGCAAATAGGGATGGATCGGAAGTAACCAAAAGTACGATCATCCCCAGATTTTAAAGTGGTAAGATGGCGAAGCGACTAACACGCGAAAAACGTTTCGGGGGTAAATTTGCCACCTATGAGCATAGAGGAGAAGCTGAAACTTCTGAAGGAGCTAAAGGAGAAAGCCCGCCAGGGAGGTGGCCCAAAGAGAATAGAGAAACAGCATGCTAAGGGAAAGCTTACCGCCAGGGAACGTATAGAATACCTATTGGATGAGGGATCGTTTATGGAGATCGGTGTCTTCGTTACTCATCGTAATCCCGATGTAAAGGAGAAGTACTACGGCGATGGTGTGGTGGCGGGGTTCGGGACCATAGACGGTAGGCCTGTGGGTATATTCGCTCATGACTTCACGGTTATAGGAGGGACCATATCCGAAACGAACGCCAAAAAGATCGTTCAAGTTATGGATACAGCCATGCGTGTAGGCATCCCCGTTATAGGTCTTAACGATTCCGGTGGAGCTAGAATCCAGGATGGTGTAGCCTCCTTGGGGGGTTATGCCGAGATCTTTTTGCGTAACGTTCTGGCCTCTGGTGTGATACCACAGATTTCCGCCATATTAGGACCTTCCGCCGGTGGTGCGGTGTATAGTCCAGCCATGACCGACTTTATCTTCATGAGAAGAGGAACGAGCTACATGTTCATAACGGGGCCGGAAGTAGTAAAAACGGTGACCCATGAGGAAGTTACTTACGAGGAGTTGGGAGGGGCCGACGTGCATGCCGAGAAATCGGGTGTGGCTCATTTCGTGTATGATACTGAGACTGAGGTCTTCGAAGGTATAAGGAAGCTTCTCTCATACCTTCCCTCCAACAATGCGGAGGATCCCCCCTTCGTTCCTACCGATGATCCCGAAGACCGTGAGGATCCAGATTTGAACTATTTGGTTCCCGCTGACCCTTACGAGGGTTACGATATGAAAGAAGTTATAAGGAAGATCGTGGATAACGGTGAATTCTTTGAAGTGCATGAGAACTTCGCTCCGAATATCATAGTGGGATTCGCGCGCCTTGGAGGGTTTCCTGTCGGTATAGTAGCTCAGCAACCGCTACACCTGGCCGGTGCTTTAGACATAAACGCCTCTGTGAAGGCAGCTCGGTTTGTCAGGTTTTGCGACGCTTTTAACATACCTATAATCACCCTTGAGGACATACCGGGCTTTTTACCTGGGGTTGAACAGGAGCATGGCGGAATAATACGCCACGGAGCCAAGCTCCTCTTCGCTTACGCCGAAGCTACCGTTCCCAAGATAACGGTGGTCGTGCGAAAATCCTACGGAGGCGCGTACTGCGTGTTGGGATCTAAACAGGTTAGGGCCGATTTGAACTACGCTTGGCCAACAGCGGAATTCGCCGTAATGGGTCCAGAGGGAGCTGTGAAGATCTTGCATCGCAGGGAGATAGCCGAAGCCGAGAATCCCCAGGAGCTTATAGATCGTCTTACTAGGGAGTATCGTGAGAAGTTTGCTAACCCCTACTATGCAGCCTCCTTGGGATACATAGATGACGTTATAGAACCTGCCAAAACCCGTAGTGTCCTCATAAAAGGTTTGAGGCTTCTTAAGAACAAACGCCAGACCCTCCCTCCCAAAAAGCATAGTAATATACCCCTCTGATCCAAAGGACGGAAAATCCAAACAAGAGGAATACCCTTCACTCTGTAGCTGGTTTTGGTGTGCAACTCTCTTTTAAGGGGATATGAGATTTTTGAAAGGTAGATCATAGGATGGTTTCACTTGGAGGTCATTTGGCCGCAGAGTGAAACCGGTGGGGTTAAAACCATCCCAACAGCATTAAAAGGCCGCCTATAACGTTAGTGAATATGTGCCCCAAAATCACAGGCCATAAGCGACCTTCTCGCATATAGATCCATCCGAAGAGTAGCCCTAGGACAAAAGTATGGGGAAAGAGAAGTGGATTTACGTGCCATAAGGAAAAGCTCAAACTGCTAACGGTAAGAAGCCAAACAGGACGCATCCATCTAAAGCGTTCCATGAGAAAACCCCGGAAGTAAATCTCCTCACCGAATCCTGCTGTGAGGCTCCCTGCGGTTGTCCACCACAGCTGTGCCCAAGGATAGAAGGTAATATCCTCTTTCGAAGCGTTTACAAACAACACATGTTCCAAACCACGCGTGATAGATAGGATGATAAACGTGCTTGCGGTCGTCAAAGCGATGGCTTTCAGAAAGTCTTTGTGGATCATATCTACAGAAAAACCAAGCAAAGCTTTTAAGGATTTGCCCATCTTTTGTAGTTGTCGGTGTGCGATCCATATCAAGATCAGTTGTAGAAGTGACCATATAAGAGGCCCCACCTTAAAGGTTTCCATTCCAGCTAAAGCTGGATCGCCAAACTTCAGCATGAAAATTCCCCAGAGCAGGTTGGAACCCAGCACCATCAGAAGGAAGGGTAAGAATACCCATCCCCAACCGCCACGAGACCTTTTTTCTTTGTTGTAAAAATTACTTTGCATAACAAAGTATTCTAAGGGTGCAACGTGCCAGCAGTACAATTCTTTCCGAAAGTACTTTCTTCTATAGAAATACGCCTTTTGAGTAAGGCATCCCTTTCAAGGGATACCTACAAACGGCCCGAAGTCAATGAAGGTGGTTTCACTTGGAGGCCATTTAGCCTCACAGTGAAACCGATTCAGATGCTACCTCTCCCCAAAGATGGAGTTGGTGGTAGTCGGGCTCAAATACTTCTCCGCAGGCGATGTTCTTTCAATCGGCTATCTGGAGGACATGGTCTCTGCCGTTTGGCGGTTCCAGTTAGAGATCTTTTGGTCATAGGGTGGTACCAGTTAAAGTATTGCGTGTCAGTGGTGTTCCACTTGTGAGATAAAAGACTATAACATGCACGGTTGAATCTCATAACTTTAGACACCAACACAAAGATAGAATATCTGCGAAACTCCGCCTCCAACATCTCAAATTAACTTACCCCACCCCACCAGGGTGGGGGGTTGCATCTTTAGAATTGCCGAGAAGTGAAGGTTTTTGTCATAGGATCCTCCTTTACCGGTAAAACTACCCTTATAGAAAAGCTAACGAGAGGAAGGGGTGTAGGTACCCTTCGGGTGAAGGATGAGAGGTTCGAACGCCTTGTTAAAGTATTTCGTCCTCGCAAGAGTACTCCCCTTTCAATAACTCTTATAGATAGTGACGCTGTTGGAAAGGCCTACAACGAACGCAAGCCCACGCGTATATTCCAGGAACTCGTAGAGGCCGACGCCTTTGTGGAGGTCGTAGGTGGATTGGTAGGAGACTTCATGGGATTTACGGATACTACGCTCAAGTTCCTTGGGATTGAAAGCGAAGTCCTGGAAAGACGGATAGATCGTCTCCGCAAGGAAGTGGCGGTCGGTAAAGGTAGTGAGAGGGAACTGGAGGTTTTAGAAAGATCTTTGGAGCTGGTATCGGATGGTATACCTCTGTATGCAGGAAGGTTTAAGGAGAAGGAGATAAAAATCTTAAGAGGTTTGGGGCTTCTTTCGGTAAAACCCCGGCTTATACTCTTCAACGTCCCCCAAGATGCATCCTTGGATGAGGAGGTGCTATCTGAGGCAAAAAGTCAAGGTCTGCCGTACGTAATCGTGGATGTCCTGAACGACGATCCCGAAATCTTAAACAAGAAAATCTCTTCGGCTCTCCTTGAAATGACCGGCACCATTACCTTCTTCACTCCGGGAAAGAAAGAAACCAGAGCATGGCCCTTGAAGAGGGGATCTACGGTTTTGGAGGCAGCCGCCACTGTCCATAACGATCTCGCTCGCAAGTTTGTGAAGGCTGAGGTTATCGGTTGGGAGAGGTTGGTTGAAGCTGGTGGTTGGAAGGAAGCTAAGGAAAAGAACTGGGTACGTTTAGAGGGTAAAGATTACATCGTACAGGATGGTGATTGTATCTTCATAAGGGCCAGCTGAGATCACTTACAGGGGAACTTTACGGTATCTCCTACTCCTACAGCGTGACGTCGGAACCATCCTTGGGTTACTTCCAAGGCATACATCACCGGTTTCTGTGAGATTACAGGTCGCTCGTCTAAAGGTTGGAGATCGTAAATCTCCTTTATAACCCAATCGCTCCCTATGTAAGCCAACGATAGGGGAATGTAGGTGTTCTTCATCCAGAACGAAAGCCGCTGTGGATACGGGAATATGAACAGCATACCTTGATTCTCCAGCAGGGTATCACGAAACATGAGGCCCCTTCTCCTCTCTTCAAAACTCCGAGCTACCTCCACCATGAGGGTTTCACCAGCCACACACAGAGGCAGTAGGGAAAGGAACATCTTTTCATTTTAAAGCCGTAGCAGTTGGATCGGATGGGAACTTTCTCCAGTATAATAGCCGGTTATGGACGAGATCATAAGGAAGGTTGAAAGTGAATACAAGCGCGAGGACCTTCCCCTTATAAAGCCGGGTGATACGGTGCGTGTTCATTGGCGTATAGCGGAGTTTCGTAAAGACAACAAGAGCGGCCATGTGGATGTCAAAACGAGAGTTCAGGTGTTTGAAGGGGTGGTCATAGCCATCCAGGGGAAGGGTATAAATAGACGTATAGTTGTCAGGAAGATAAGTCACGGTGTCCCCGTGGAGAGGCTTTTCCCTGTTCATTCTCCCTACCTGGAGAAATTGGAGATCGTCTCACGTGCCAAGGTTAGGAGGGCTAAGCTCTATTATCTACGCCATAAGGTGGGACGTGCGGCCCGTTTGAAAATCATCCGTGAGAACCAAAGAAAAAGGTAAGGAGGGGGAAAGGATAGCTGCACGTTTTCTGAAGGAGAAGGGTTTTGAGATAGTAACCACTAACTATAGGAGAATTTTTGGGGAGGTAGATCTGGTTGCTAAAAAAGGTGGCGCGTATTATTTCATTGAGGTGAAAGTGGAGAATCCGGTTTTTAAAGCCAAGGAGCGGGTAGATATCCGCAAGCTGGATTCTATGAGAGCGGTTGCGGAGAGCTTTTTAGCCCAACGATCCATCGGGGACGTGGAGACCCACTTTTTACTGGTGATCGTTTCGGGGAACAGGGTGGAGGTCGTTCCCTTAGATGAGGAACTCCTTTGAAAAACTTTTAAACACCTTGACATCTCTAAGACCCGAAAGATTCGTTTTCAACTTTAACAGTTCATCCATATATGCAGAGAAAGAGAACTTAGAGGTGGATTTGAAAGATCTCTGGAGATTGCTCGCCCTTCAAACGGGTGAGAGGTTAGAATGTTGTGGGAAGTCCTACGATGGAATAAAGTTAAGGGGCACTTTCTATACCGGGGGGGTTGCCGTTCATCTACGTGATGCTTTGAGCTGGCATCGTAGCGTTATAGAAGCGTTCGCCGTTCTCTATGATGATGGTCAGGTGATTCTTATAGAGGGTAAGCGTAGGCGCATGTTCAAAGACAGCTTTAGATTTAGGGGAAGGATGTACCTTTACGGTTGGATGTATACGACCTTGAGCTTTGGGGAGATGTTTTACAGAGCCGCTTTGAGAGCCACTAAAAGGTTTGCCTACGGTCCCGATGGCTTCCGTCGTTTAAACTTTCCGGGAGGGTATAATGTCATTTTGAGGATCTATAGAGAGATGCCAGGTTGGGAAAGGGAGGTTAGGTCGATCGTTGAATCCGGCAGCGATACCTTACGTTCATCCGATATTGGTGTATTTAGGGTTGGAAAGTTTTTGATAAAGGTCTTGGGAGAGGATCTTCTATTAATCCATGAGGAGAGGGCCATGATGCGAGTTCTCTATGAGAAACTCTCCAATACTCCGGTACCACGGAAACGTTTGCTCATGCCCCCGGTAGTGGGAGAGGTCCCCGCGGCGGTTCGGATAATCTTGAAAGATGTAGGATTTAGGTTCGAGGGAAACAGACTGGTAGAAGTTCCCGCTTTTTGGGAGGTGGTCAACCCCAGTATCTTACAGGATATGATCCGAAGACTTTCAGGTACGGAGTCAAAACAAACGTTGATCCTCAAAGTTGCCGAATCCCTTTCAAGTTCACCCTCCTTGAAGCCATCCGAACTCATAATGAACCTTATGCTATGCAACAATCCTTATCAGGATCCGAAGGGAAGGGTAGTTATAAGACGTATAACGAGGGAGGAGCTTCAGGAGTTGCTACCTTGATTTGAAGTTGTTTTCACGGATAAAATAACCTCTTGCGTCTTTCACGTCCCCTGGCCTTCTTAGGAGCTGTGGTAATATACCTCCTGGTTTTTTCCTATCTTCTTACTAGTGTAGGGGCAAGGACGGGAGGTACTCTGGAGTATGCCATAGATGATCCTTACATTCACATGGCTGTGGCCAAAAACTACCTGCAGCAGGGTGTATGGGGTATAACGCGCTACGAAACCACCTCTTCCCTATCTTCAATCCTTTGGCCTTGGCTCTTGGTGGGGTACTTCAAGATTTTCGGAATAACTCTCTATGCTCCCCTTATCATAAACTTGGTACTTGGACTGGCAATTATCCTTTTATCTTTCCTTTGTTTGAATACACGCAGGGCCTTTCTCTTCTCACTGGCAGCAGCTTTTTTGGGAAGCACCCTTAGTTTAACATTCGTAGGTTTGGAACACAATCTACATATCATAGCTACTCTCCTTCTCTTCTTAGGAGCCACCTCCGAAAAACGCGGTGTGGCATTCGCAACCCTTCTAGCCCTGCTGTCAGCCTTTACCACATCATCCAGATATGAGGGGATCGCCGCTGTTTTGGTATTGGCCATCTTCCGTCTCTGGCGTGGAGATATGAAAGGAAGCTTTCTTATGCTAATAGGTGGATTCACACCCATACTCCTCTATGGACTGTGGAGCCTAAGTGTAGGTTGGTACTTTCTACCTACATCCATTCTGACCAAGATGTACAACCATGATCTCCGAACTCCTCTGGGGATCCTCAACCTTTTGGGATTAAGAGGCCTAAGTATGGGCCTTAAAAATCCCGCGATCTACTCTCTTTTGGTGTTTCTTCTGATTCTCCTGTCAGTTAGGGCCATACCTAAGGAACACACCTGGAAGGTCTATCTTGCTATTGCGATAGCCTTTATGCATTCGAACTTTGGAAACTTCGGATGGTTTTATAGATATGAGGCCTACGTCGTAGTTCTTTTGCTCTTCGTTTCCATAGCATATTCCAACTTCGATCTCCGCAATTTGAACTTGGCCTATCTTCTTATAGGCGTACTTTTATTATATCCGGTTTTACGAAGAGGAGCAGCTTCCCTGTTTCTACTTCCGGATGCCACGGAGGAGCAGTACCTTCAGGATTACCAAATGGCCAAGTTTTTGAAACTTCACTACGATGGCCAACCGGTGGTGCTAAACGATGTGGGCCATGTGGCTTTCTATACCGATGTGCGTATATTGGATCTTTGGGGATTGGCTAGTAAAAGATCGGCGCAGCTACTTGTGGAGAGGAACTATACTTGGGAAGAGGTATCTAACTGGGTTGAGAATGAAGGGGCCAGAATAGGTATTCTCTATGGGGACGTTTTCAGCAAAAGGTATTTTCCGATCCTATGGGAGGAAGTGGGTTACTGGAAGCTTCTAAACAGCAAGGCTTTCGTCATAGGAAGTCCTACGGTGGTTTTCTACGCCATCGGTGAGGATCCAAACGTTCTTCATATAAAACTTGCAGAGTACTGTAATAATCTTATGCCCCCGGGGGTGATATGCCAGTAGTTTTCAGAGGGACATGCCTACAACGTTCACGGCCTGTGGAGTAAATGCATTATAAATGCTGCAAAATTATAATGCAATCTAATAAACACAGCTTTTGCGAGGTTTGGTGTTGCGACTACGGAATGAGACCCATGATTGCGGTGTAATACCCTTCTATCGTTAACCGTCAAATGACCCGAAGCGGATCATGAGGTGGTTTCACTTGGAGGCCGATCAGCCTCACAGTGATACCAATTCACGAACAGCTATTTTTTCGTTTCCCCAAAGAAACGAGGCAATAGGGAGCGGGGTAACGGGGACTCCCTCCTATGCGAAAAAGTGCTGCCCTTCTATTCTTTAAATTCCTGTAGAATCCGATGAAAGAATCAAATGTCGATTATGAGATAACAGAGTATAAGACGTTGCATTCATCCATTGTGTAACATCACACCAGAGGGGCATCTCCGATTCTAAGAACGTTCTTTCGTTGCTATCGTATTTGTAAAAGCGATGAGGGGGCTGCCAACGGCTGTTCCCTGCCGTAATGGTTTTTCGCTCCGATGGGAGCGAATTGTATTATAAGACCCGTTAGAATTGGGGACGGTGTGTATGTGTCAAAATTTACGCCTTTAAGTAAGAATTTCAAGAGATTGGACACCACTTTTAAGGGTATGTCCCCCCCATACTATATTGCGGACCGTTATGGCGACTAACCACCGGTGATTTCAATGGCGACGGTTACCTGGATGAGGCTTACTTTAGCTATGGGACACCTATACCTACAGTCTTTTAGAACGATGGCATTCTCTCTTTAGGAATGGTACCTTGGTGCTGGATGGTCAAAGGAGTTTCATTCGACCTGACTGCTATAGGGACGCATAGTAGCTACCTCGTGATGTTTAACCGATAGTTACGCACATCTCAGGCATGCCCCCGGAAACCTAACTTAGCACGTAGGTATCTTAGTTTCTGCAGTGCCAAGTTTCATCTTCATCAACTATGGTGACTGGTTGCCGGTTATCAGTCGAACACGTCGTTGAAGTTGGAGGAAGTAGGTTGCGAAAATCGGAGGTCTGTCGTTTATAACGCTGCAACTGGAGGGACAGCTCTAAGCTTGAAGAAGATATGCTGATGCTAAAGTCATCATGTTCGAAAACAGCATATCTCCTTTCATAGGCAGCATTTCAGGACATGATCTCACGTTGTGCATGCACTTTTGCATCTCCGATAGAATGTTCGGTATCGTTGGGGATGAGGTTTCAATTTAGAGTTATAGCCGAGAGTAAACGACACCGGGCGAGGGTCGGATTACTGAAAACACCGCGTGGTGTGCTTATAACTCCGGCTTTTATGCCCGTTGCTACTTACGGTGCCGTAAAGACCTTGACTCCCGATGAGCTTTGGAAGGTAGGTACACGTATCCTGGTAGCCAACACCTACCATTTACATTTGAGGCCTGGAGAGGATCTTATAGAGAGGTTCGGGGGTCTTCATAGGTTTATGAACTGGAAGGGTTTTATTTTGACCGACTCCGGGGGGTTCCAAGTTTTTAGCCTGTCCAAGTTGCGTAAGATAACAGAGGAAGGTGTGAAGTTTCGCTCACCCATAGACGGACGGGAAGTTTTTCTTACCCCCGAAAAGGCTGTAAGAATACAATTGGCACTGGGATCGGATATAAGTATGGTGTTGGACTATCCGGTTAAGCTGCCATCTACTTACAGGGAAACCGAAAAGGCGTTAGAGATAACCACCCTATGGGCAAAGCGGAGCCGGGAGGAGTTTTTGAAAGTTTCTCATCCCTATCAGCTACAGTTTGGGATAGTGCAGGGCGGACTGTTCAAAGATTTACGTATAAGATCGGCCAGAGATCTGCTGGAAATCGGGTTTGATGGGTACGCTGTCGGTGGTTTGGCCTTAGGTGAAAGTAGGAATGAGAGGAACGAAATTCTGGATGTGATACTGCCTATCCTTCCGAAGGATAAGGTAAGGTACGTTATGGGCGTAGGTCTTCCCCAAGATATTGAAGATGCCGTTTTAAGGGGGGCCGATCTGTTTGACTGTGTCTTGCCCACGAGGAATCCCCGTAGGGGTACCGTCTTTACTTCCGAGGGCAAGATAAACCTGAAGAGTGCCAAGTATGCCGAAGACTTCTCACCCCTTGACCCTCTGTGTGATTGTTATACGTGTAGGAACTTCACCCGCGCCTATCTTAGACACCTTTTTAAAACCATGGAGCCGTTAGCGGGCAGGTTAGCATCCCTGCACAGTATATATTACTATAACACCCTCCTTGATCATCTCCGCAGAGAGATTCTGGCTGAGAATGGCATATCTTTGGAAGACGTGATCAAAGAAGAGATGCTATAGGCAGCGGTAGAATATCACCCATGCGTGCCTTTTTAAGGGATGTTTGGAAAGTCGCTCACGGGGGAAAGGTGAGTCTGCTTGCAGAGGATCTAAAGAGGTTGAAGGAGAGAAGGGACAGGTTTTTAAAAATAGTCGCCAAGAAAGGTGTGGTATATGGTTTCAACACAGGTTTAGGAAAACTCGCCGAGAGACGCCTTGGTGAAGAGGATTTGGACAGGTTCCAATACGATACCCTCCGTACCCATGCCACATCCACGGGTTCTCCCCTGCCTATACCCTACGTACGAGCGGCTATGTTTTTGAGGATGAAACACCTTTTAAGGGGTGCGTCGGGAGTCAGGCCAGTGGTGGTGGAGAGACTGGGGCACCTGTTAAATCTGGGAATAACGCCAAGGGTACCGGAAAGGGGATCCGTAGGAGCGAGCGGTGACCTCTCCCCAAACGCTCATGTAGCTCTGACACTCATAGGAGAAGGTTGGGTATTTTTGAAGGATGGACGCGAGGTCCCATCCATCGTAGCCCATAGGATGTTCTCCCTCGAACCTCTTCGGATAGTTCCAAGGGAAGCTTTGGCACTTATAAACGGCTACACTTTTTCGTTGGCTGTGGCCCTTTTGAATGTTTATAGGTTTGAGAGTCTCTTGAAGCTCTACCATGAAATCTTTCCCATGGTGTGGTTTGCCGTTAGGGGGAGAAAGGATCCTTTCAAACCGGAGGCAGTAGAGATCATGGGGGACAGATTCGTGTTGGATGTAGCTCGCCAGGTTTGGAAACGTATTAGAGATTTACCTGATGGTGCCAGGATTCAAGATCCCTACTCCATACGCACCTATCCCCAGGTGATGGGGTCAGCTCACAGAACAGTTTCGTGGGCTTCCAAAGCTCTGGTAGAGTTGGCGTCCGGTGTATCGGATAATCCGGTTTTGATAGGCGAGGATGTGGTATCAACCGGTAACTTCCACGGTCAAACTATAGCGCAGGTGTGTGATGCTCTCTCCATCTCCATGGCTACGTTAATTGGATTTTCCGATAGGAGACTCGCCTTCATGTTGTCTTCGGAGTCGGGGTTACCACCCATGCTTTCATCCGAACCGGGTTTGAACTCCGGTTTGATGATGCTTCAAGTGGCCACCGCTGCTCTCTTCGCGGAATCCAAAATGTTGGCTACCCCCCTTTCATTTCAATCTTCACCTACGAGTGCCGGACAGGAAGATTGGGTTCCCATGAGTTTTGTGGCGGCTCTTCGGCTTGGTAAACTGAACGACCTCCTGACCGAAGTCTTGGCGGCCGAGCTTTTGGCCACATACGTGGCATTTAATCTTACCGGTAAGGTGCCTGCATCAATATCTAAACATTACGAAAACCTGAAGGCCCGCATGCCCCAATACCGTACTAATTTGCATCTTGCAGAGCTGTGGGAGGTGGCCAAAGAATACGTACGTCAGTACTCGGAGTAATCTTTGAACATCCTCCAGAGACTGACCCGCTCTTGATGGATAACTTTCTTTCTCTTTGCAGGTTCCACGGTGGCTAAGTGATAGATATAATCAGGATAGGTTATTTTAAACTTAAAAGTTTTAGCAAAGTTAGTTGTATAGTTACCTTTTCGGAAATCTTCGCTTTCTAAAACGGCCTTCAGATATGGCACGTTGGTACGCACACCAAAAATTCTGTACTCCTTAAGAGCTCTTAAAAGGCGGCGGCGAGCTGTTTCTCTGTCCGGTCCCCATGCTATTACCTTCGATAGAAGGGGGTCGTAGAAGACAGGTACTTCGTATCCGGCATATATGCCACTATCCACTCTTAAGAAAGGGCCAGCCGGTTCTTGCAGGAACTCAATCTTTCCGGTTGAAGGGGCAAAGTCCTCGTAAGGATCCTCAGCGTTTATACGAGCCTCTATAGCGTGCCCAAACCTCCCAAACTTTAGATTCAGGCGTTCTCCTATGGCAACCCTTAATTGCAGGTTTACCAGGTCCAAGCCTGTGGTCATCTCTGTCACCGGGTGTTCCACCTGAAGACGTGCGTTCATCTCTAAGAAGTAGAATTTATCTCTGTCTTCGTCGTAGAGAAATTCCACTGTACCAGCGTTTGTATAGTTTATGGCTTTAGCAAATTCAACTGCCGCCTCAAGGATGTCTCGGCGGGTCCTTTCATCTATCACAGGCGAAGGTGTTTCCTCAACGAATTTTTGATGGCGACGTTGCAGGGAACATTCCCTTTCACCGAGTGCGAAAACGTTTCCATGCTTGTCGGCTATTATCTGGACCTCTATATGGTGAGGTTTGAGGACTAACCTTTCCAAATATAGCCTTCCATCCCCAAAGGCAGCCTTGGCTTCTGCAGAAGCTATGGGAAAGAGTTCTTTCAGTTCCTTTTCATTATGGGCTATACGCATTCCTTTACCACCACCTCCCGCAGCAGCTTTGATCATTATAGGATAACCTATCCTCTTGGCCGAATCCAAGGCGAGCTTTACATCCTCCAGAGCATCCGTACCTTCCAAAAGGGGAACACCAGAGGATGCAGCTGTTTTTCGAGCTTGTACCTTATCTCCAGCTTTCTTCATAGATTCGGGGGAGGGTCCTACGAAAATGAAACCTGCCTCCTCAACAGCTCTGGCGAAGTCGGGATTCTCCGATAGAAAACCATAGCCGGGATGTATGGCCTTTGCATCGCTTTTTTTAGCAGCCCAAAGGATCTTATCAACGTTCAGATAGCTTGAAGCAGGAGTGTCACCCCCTATTTCTATCGCTAGATCCGAGTTTATAACATGAAGAGCGTTCCTATCGGGGTGAGAGTATATGGCTACCGATTTAAAATCCATATCTCTCAGCGTGCGCTCTATCCGTACGGCGATCTCACCGCGATTCGCTATGAGAACTCTCACGGGAGGCGATTTTACAGGCGAAAGCGGGTCTGGGGACACCCCGTTAAAATTGTGTACGCAGAAAACGGGGGTGGGAGATGAGAGATAAATACACAGAGAAAAAAGAGATAAGGAAAGGGCTAACGTTAGAAGAAGCCGTCTTCAAAAAGGCCAACGAGGGCTCCCTCTCTTCCAAAACTTATACTCTCTGTTCCGTTGCTATCGTTCTTGATAATCTTCCTTTGCCTCAACTTTAAACCTAAAAAGAACCAAGGGACTAAGTATCAAGCATGACAGCCAAGCGCACCCGCAAATTTCGATGAGCCCGATACGAGCGCTTCCTCGTTTCCTCCGCTCCTCGGCCCTTTTAAGTTCCTCCTCCGCCATTTTTACCTGCCACTCTAGAGCCTTCTGCATATCCTTGGTAATATCATACTCTCGTAGCCTCCGTGTCCATATGGATTCCCGATCCGGTATCAAGGGGCCGATGTCATTCGGTGCACTTGTTACATGTAAATCCTTAATGATATCCTGATCTAGCAACCTCTGCAGCTGCAGAGCTTTGATGGAATCCTGATCCGGTATCAAGATACCTTTCTGTACGATTGTTACGAATGCTATCATCATACCTAAGTATTATACCCCGGAAAGTTCTTAATCTACCTTGTGGAATTTGAACCCGGCACGGAAGTTCCCTACCTTATATGGAGGATGGGTATTATCTAGAATGGTCAAGAATATAGGAGACACCCCGTTAAAATCGGGACATACCTATAATTTTACAATTGGCCGAACAATTATATTATAAACGATAAATGTTGTAGTTGAATCAGGATTTCCTAACCGAAAATTTCGGTGTTGCGACTACGGAATGAAACCCATGATTGCGGTGTAAGACGCCACATTCATCTGTTTACTGATGCGAGGTCCCTACGTGAGCGGTTGAACGAGAATCGTAGGAGCGATTAGTGTAGAGATTTGTGGTATAGGAGGAGTCTCTACCATTAGTAATGGTATTTGTGCTGGTTTCACTGTGAGGGTATTTAGCCTCCAAGTGAAACCACTCACCGGAATGATAGTGATATGGATACCCTCATCTCCTCGGATAAACAGAGATCGGCTTGTTTGAGTGAATCTTAAAAAATGTAAAACAGCATAAAGGCGTTTCTTTCGTTGCTATCGTATTTGTAGAGGCGATGAGAGAACTACCTGCGGTAACGATTCTTCGCTCCAATGGGAGAGGATCGTATTATAAGTGGTGTATATGTAATGTAGGTGCTGTCTAGAGGGCAATTTTAAGATAAGGCATGAAGGACAGGAATAGAAGCGAAAGGACGACGAAGATAAAGAGGGACAAAGGTGGAACTTTAAAGTGCAGCAGATGTGGGAAGGTGTTTTACGATATGGTGAAGCACCGTAGGTTAAGCGAGGAGAAGAAGGGGATGATAGAGAAGTATACGAAGATGAGATGGGATAAGAACGATAGCGAAGGTGCTGGGAGTCCATCCGTAAACGGTGAACTACTTATTTAGACAACACCGATTACAAGCGATTTGCTTCGTCAAACATGTCAAACGCTCGTCCCCTATGGCAAGGGGTTTCTACGGCAACGGATGCGCTTTAAAGGGGACTTTGTGGGGTAAAAAGTGTTAGCCAAAGGCGAAGAGATCAAAGCGGCGATGAACCACTGTCGGAAATAGACGCATTGGCGTATAGGTCCTTCAAAGGTATAATACCAACCTATGTTGCTGTTCATCATCTCCCAATCTCTATGCGGCGCTGCAAAAGAGGGAAACTACGAAGAGGTAAAGGCGTTGGTTGAGAGGGGAGCTAAGATAGATACGGTGTGTGATGATGAAGGCAAAACCCCTTTACATTTGGCCGCTGATAAAGGACACCTACAGGTAGTTAAGTACTTAGTCGGTGAGTATATAAAAAGGGGATTGGTGAATATTAAATTTAACGATGGGAAAACCTTGCTACATTTCGCAGCTTATGGAGGAGACCTTGAGCAGGTTAAGTACCTAGTTGAAAAGGGTGCCGATATTAATGCTAAGGACACTGCTGGCTACACTCCCTTGCATGAGGCCGATTGGAAAGGACATCCACATATAGTTAGATACTTAGTCGGAGAGCTTATAAAGAGGGGGTTGGTAAATGTTAAGTTTGATGATGGAGCAACTTTGCTACATTTCGCAGCCTTCGGAGGGGACCTTGAGCAGGTCAAATACTTGGTTAAAAACGGTGCCGATGTTAATGCTAAGGATAAGAATGGCGGCACTCCCTTGCATGAGGCTGCTTGGGGAGGTAATCTACAGGTGGTGAAATATTTAGTTGAGGAAAAAGGTGTTGATGTTAATGCTACGAGTGCTTTCGGTACCCCCTTGCATCAGGCTGCTGCCGGGGGTCATCTACAGGTAGTGAAGTACTTGGTTGAAAAGGGCGCTGATGTTAATGCTAAAGATAAAGATGGCTGGACTCCACTGCATTGGGCCGCTTGGAGAGGTCATCTTCAGATGGTCAGATACTTGGTTGAAAAAGGTGCTAACGTTAATGCTAAAGATAAAGATGGCTGGACTCCATTGCATTGGGCCGCTTGGAGAGGTCATCTTCAGATGGTCAAATACTTGGTTGAAAAAGGTGCTAACGTTAATGCTAAAGATAAAGATGGCTGGACTCCACTGCATTTTGCTGCTTTGGTGGGTCATCTACAGATAGTGAAGTACTTGGTTGAAAAAGGCGCTGATGTTAATGCTAAAGATAAAGATGGCGAAACCCCACTGCATTGGGCTGCTTGGAAAGGTCATCTACAGATAGTGAAGTACTTGGTTGAAAAAGGTGCCGACGTTAA
>JAADCS010000109.1 GCA_013154295.1 Thermotogae bacterium | reverse complement strand
AACGAAGTCAGCTCTGACCATCTCCTCCCTCCCTATATAATCTCCTCTTAAAGTTTTATTACATCTGTAAGGAGTTGGCAATTATGAAGCACCTGAAGTTTGTCGGCGCCCACGTAAGCACCGCCGGCGGAGTCTTTAACGCCCCACTGAACGCTAAAGAAATTGGAGCAAAAGCCTTCGCCCTCTTTACCAAAAATCAGAGGCAGTGGTGGGCAAGACCTCTGACTGAAAAGGTTATCGGCAGGTTTAAAGAAAACCTTAAAAAAGCTGGAATTTCCCCCGAAATGGTTCTGCCCCACGACAGCTACCTTATTAACCTTGGAAGCCCGGACGGGGAAAAGAGGAGAAAGTCTTTAGAGGCCTTTATTGACGAGATTGAAAGGTGCTGCCAGCTGGGGCTAAAGTACCTGAACTTCCACCCGGGGAGCTCTGTCGGAAAAGTGAGCGAAGAGGAGTGCCTGAAGATAGTCGCAGAGTCAGTTAACGAGGCTATCTCAAGAACCAAGGAGGTTATCCTGGTTATTGAAAACACTGCCGGCCAGGGCAACACCGTAGGCTACCGCTTTGAGCACCTTGCAAGGATAATTGAGCTGGTTGAAAACAAAGAAAGGATTGGGGTCTGCCTTGACACCTGCCACATGTTTGCCGCCGGCTACGACATAAGAACTAAAGAAGCCTACGAAAAGACGATGAAGGAGTTTGACGAGATTGTAGGCTTTAAGTACCTTAAGGGAATGCACCTGAACGACGCCAAGTCGGAGCTGGGGAGCAGGGTTGACCGCCACCACTCAATAGGGAAGGGAAAGATTGGCCTTGAGGCCTTCCGCCTCATAATGAACGACGAAAGGCTAAACGGAATTCCCCTGATTTTAGAGACGATAGACCCCTCAATATGGAAGGAGGAGATAGAGCTCCTCTACTCCCTAATTGAAGAGTAGAATTTTCAAACAGCTTTTAAGGAGAGGCAGATGAAAATAACGGGAAAGACTGCCGTTTACGGAATAATCGGCCACCCGGTAAAACACTCCCTTTCGCCCCTGATGCAAACCGAGGCCTTTAAAGAGGCTGGAATAGACGCCGTTTACGTCCCCTTTGAGGTTGAGCCCGAAAACCTTGAAGAGGCAGTAAGCGGCCTGAGGGCCCTATCGGTTAAAGGGTTTAACGTTACAGTTCCCCACAAAGAAAAAGTTGCGCAACTTCTTGACTTTTTAACAGAAGACGCAGAATTTCTTGGAGCGGTTAACACGGTTAAAAACGAAAACGGAAAGCTCACCGGCTACAACACCGACGCCGAAGGCTTCCTGCGCTCGCTGATTGAAGAAGGGGTGGAGCTCTCAGAGAAAAAGGTTTTAATGTTTGGCGCCGGAGGAGCTGCAAGGGCGGTAGGCTACGCCCTCTTAAAGGGAGGAGTTAAGTTCCTCAACATAGTTAACAGAAATTTTTCAAGGGCAAAGGCGGTGGCAGAGCTCCTTAGCAAAAGGGGCAACGTTCTGGTTTATCCTCTTAAAGAGTCAACCATTGATGTTCTTTTAAAAGACGCCGACATAATAGTCAACGCCACCAGCGTCGGAATGAAGGAGGACGACCCGCCCCTCTTTGACTACTCAAAAATTCCGGAAGGAATTACGGTGGTTGACATAATCTACAACCCTCCCGAAACGCCCCTCTTAAAGGCAGCCAAAGAGAAGGGGTGCAGAACGGTTAACGGCCTTGGAATGCTGGTTCATCAAGGAGCAGTTGCCTTTGAAGTCTGGACTGGCAGAAAAGCGCCGGTAAAAAAGATGAGAGAGGTGCTGGAGAGGGAGCTGTATGGAAGTAGTTAAGGAGCTAATTAACTCTGAAGTCTGGAAGCTCTACCAGCCCTACCTGGTTTCGCTCATAATAGGGGGACTTATAGGAGTAGAGAGGGAGTTTAAGAAGCAGAGAGAGAAGATTCCCGTCTTTGGAGGAATAAGAACTTTCATTCTCATCTCCCTCTTTGGAACTCTTTCAGCCCACGCCGCCAGCCTCTTTGGAGCTCCCTTCTTAATTGCCGCACTAATCTGCCTAACACTTTTAGTTGCGGTGGCCCAGTACCTTGAAAAACTTCCCGGTCTGACTTCAGAGGTTTCGGCTTTAATTACCTTTACCTTAGGGGCAATGTGCTACAAGGAAGAGCTCCAGCTTCCGGCCTTCATCGCCGTCCTGATTTTATTCGTTCTTTCTTTTAAGGAGCAGATGCACTCCTTCGTTAAACACCTTTCTCTTGAAGACCTCTATGCCTTTTTAAAGTTTGCCGCAATAACGGTAATAATCTATCCCCTTCTGCCAGACGAAAGCTTTTACGGGGTTAACCCCAGGGACGTCTGGACGATGGTGATTTTAATTTCAACGATAGACTTTGTAGGCTATGTCTTAACAAAGTTTGCAGGGAGCAAGGGAATTCTCCTGACGGGGCTCATTGGCGGCCTCTTTTCAAGCACGGCCGTAACGGCGACCTTTTCGCCCCTCTCAAAGGTTAACCCGGAGCTGGTCAACCAGTACGCCGCGGGAATAGTGGGGGCTTCTGCGATAATGTTCCCCAGAATGGCCTTCCTGGCCACCCTGATTTCACCGGCCTTTGGAAAGTGGCTCTTCATTCCCGCCTTAACTGCCTTCCTCTTCGGGGTAGGCTTTGCCTACAGACTTGCAGCCGGCGGTGGAGGAAGGGGAACGGTTAAGGTTCACAACCCTTTTGAGCTTTCAAACGCAATAAAGTTTGGCCTCTTCTACGCGCTGGTTCTTTTCCTCTCAAAAAATGCAGTTAAGTACTTTGGAGACTACGGCCTGTTTGCCGTCGCGGCAGTTTCCGGGCTTACAGACGTTGACGCAATAACTCTTTCAGTTGCAAAGCTCTTTAACTCTGGGAGTATAGAGCTCGTTGCAGGGGTAATAGCCGTTCTGATTGCCGCCTTCGTAAACACTGTCTTTAAGTGGTTTTTAACCTTTTCAATGGGAAGCAGGGAGCTCTTTAAGAAGGCCTCGCCGGGATTTGCCGCCTTAGTAATTGGAGAGGTGGTTGGAGTAATCGTTCTTTTAGGGCTTTTAGAAAAGATAAAGGGGCTCTGAAGAAAGAGCCCCTGAAAGGTTTACTGGACCGGGTAAACGTTTACAAACTTTTTGTTTCTTCTTGTCTCGTACTTAACTACTCCGTCAATCAGGGCAAAGAGGGTGTAGTCTCTGCCCATTCCAACGTTTTGGCCGGGGTGGATAGATGTTCCCCTCTGCCTTACCAAGATGTTTCCGGCCCTTACAACCTGGCCGTCGTGCCTTTTAACTCCAAGCCTCTTACCGATTGAGTCCCTACCGTTCTTGGTAGAGCCCATACCTTTCTTATGTGCCATGGCTAACCTCCAATTAGCTTACGATTTCGTTAATTTGGAGCTCTGTAAACTGCTGGCGGTGGCCGTACTTCCTCTGGTAATGCTTCTTGGCCTTGTACTTGAAGACGATAATCTTCCTGCCCTTGCCGTGTCTTACTACTGTCGCCTTAACCCTGTAATTCCTGGCCTCGTCGCCAACCTTCACTCCGCCCTCGTCCCTGACTAAAAGGGCGTCAAACTCCACCTCAGAGCCCTCAGGCAGGTTGAGCTTTTCAACCTTTAAAACCTGGCCGGGCTCTACTACGTACTGCTTTCCGCCTGTCTTGATAACGGCATACATCTGCCCTACCTCCGGGTATTTTCGGTGAGGTGTAATTTATATCAGAAAGCCTACGCCGGTCAACACCGCCTCTGGTATAATTTAGCCCCTTAAAAACTCCCTGAAAAAGGGGGAAAAGTGCTCAACTCAATCCTCATAGGCGACGCCAGAGAAGAAATAAAAAAAATACCCGACGGCTCCGTTGACCTGATAATAACGAGCCCCCCTTACTGGAACGCGGTAAAGTGCGACGAGCCAAACTTTATAGGGAGCTCTTCTTACGAAGAGTACATACAAGACCTTTTAAAGGTGTGGAAGGAGTGCGAAAGGGTTTTGGTTCCCAACGGGAAGCTGTGCATAGTAACTCCAATAATGCCAATACCAAAAAAGCTCATAAACACCCAGTACACCCGCCACATTAAAAACATAAATAACGACATAGAGTTCAGCATTCTAAAAGAGACGGGCCTTTTAAGGTACGGCCTCTTTATATGGCAAAAACAGACCTCCAAGCTGATTTTTGGAAGCTACCCCTACCCGGGAAACCTCTACGAGCAGAACACAATAGAGTTTATAAACGTCTTTGTTAAAGACGGCAAGCCAAAAAAGCGCCCCAAAGAAGTAAAGGAGAAAAACAGGCTCAGTCTTGACGAGTGGAGGGACTTAACCCAGCAGGTCTGGTTTATCTACCCGGAAGACGTAAAGAGGAAGCTCCACCCCGCACCCTTCCCGGAAA
>JAADCS010000114.1 GCA_013154295.1 Thermotogae bacterium | reverse complement strand
ATAAATGGATTTCAGTTGTTTATAAATCAGTTGCAGTAAAACTTATGGATTGTTTCAGCGAAGAATTAAACGCAAAAACTGATGGAGGTGGTAGCAACGGAAAAATATGTACCGCCGAGTGGAGGGGAAATCGGAGTTGAGCCCGGAACAGTCTGGAATTCAGTGGTTACGGAAGTTTTACCCGTTATTTGGGTTATTACTGAGCCCAATGTTGCCGTTACTGTGGGACCAAATGTTTACATTATCGTTGTATAAAGTGGAGGGGTGAACGCAATGACATACATTCCACCCGCAGGAGGAGAAATTGGAATTGGGCCTGAGACAGTATGGACCTCGCCTGATGTTCTTATAGCGAATGAGATTGCAGTTGTCAATCTTGCTGCAACTGCATATGAAATTGCGATAGCAGCCCAGTTCGTATATGTACTCGAGAGCAAGGTATACACTCAGGAGGTGTAAAAATGGGAAATAAAAACAGTTTTTCTCGCCCCTTTTCTTTCTTTTTGATATCTCCAGAGGGAATGAGGCTATCAAACAGTGTTCTGAATAATAATTTAGAAAGAAGGGCAGTATCACGTTCTACTGAACTCAGAGATGTGCTTCTTCCTGAATTTCAGAGGCATGTGGAAACAAGAAAAAAGCTGAAGTGTTGGGTTGATAACCTAAAAGGGCCAATATTCATTGCAATTGATGTCACGTATAGATGTAACCTTCACTGTCCGTACTGTTACTTAGGTGCAGGTGAAAGGCGTTTGGCGCCAATACTTTCCTTTGAGAATTTTAAATATATTATTGATACCCTAATTGAGAAATCTGAAATACTCGGCCTATGCCTCTGTGGGGGTGAACCAACCCTCCATCCAAACTTGAAGGATATGATTTCATATGCAAAAGAGTACGGCTTGATTGTTAACATGGTTACTAATGGGACATTGATAAATAAGAAACTTGCAAAAGACTTATCATCTTTAGAAATCGATTCAGTTCAGGTTTCTCTCGATGGCTCAAAACCTGAAATAATGGACAGACTTAGAGGGAAAGGAATTTTCAAACGGGCAGTCAATGCTATAAGAACGCTGATTGCCAATAATGTAACAACTGTGGCAGCAATGACATTGACGAAACTTAACATTAACGATTTTCCAAATGTTGCAAAGTTAAGTGAGGAACTGGGGCTTTATTCACTTCGCACGATGTTTTTTATACCCGAACACAAGCGTCATATTCCTCTAATACCAAGTGATGAAGAGTATGCACAAGTGATACAGTGGATAAAGGACAACCAAAAACATTATAAATGTTTACTTGAATTTGGTGATCCAACAGAGCACATTGTCTTGGGCCCTTATATTGGTCATGTGATGATTAGCGTTAATCCCGAAGGTTACATCTTACCCTCTCCCTACATGTCTCTGGCATATGGGAACATCTTAAACGATTCTTGGGATGATTTGTGGGAGGAACTAGAGAGATTATGGTCAGACAATCCAGTTTTCAACACTATCAGTAAATTGCTAAGAAACGAGAAGGACTTTGTTATACTAAGCAGGGTAGGACTGAATAGAAATGAAAACGAGAACATTATCGATGTAAGAAGGCTATCTCGTGAGGAATGTATTCGTCTGGCAAAAGACATTGAGGAGGTGTTGAAGATATGAATTCTCAAAAAAGTGCGGAACTCACCCTTAAACAAATAAACAACATTCGTAAATTTATTCAAACCAATTTAAAGAACTTCTATTTTTATCCCAACACTAACCTGAAATATCGTATTGAACAGGATGGACGTATCGTTTGTTTTTCCCCGCTGACTGGCAGGATGAGCGTTCTCAACCCAACAATGGCATCTATATATCTGTCTCTAAAGGAAACCCCAGGTTTAGAGTTTTACAAAATAATCGAGAACATTGCAAAGAAATTTGAGATTGGACCAAAAAATATAGAAAGAGACATACAGAACGCTATAATCTGGCTGTTTACTAACGGATACATTAATATTAAATACAATAATACACATATGTCCTTTGTTCAGTTGATTCAAAG
This sequence comes from Thermotogae bacterium, assembly GCA_013154295.1. GTDB lineage: Bacteria > Hydrothermota > Hydrothermia > LBFQ01 > LBFQ01 > JAADCS01. The sequence goes on along the minus strand of JAADCS010000114.1, from coordinate 2,380 downwards.
ATACCTTAAGGAGGATGAAGAATGAACCCGCTCCTCATCGGTGGTTTGGCGGTTGCCCTAGTAATCGTCGCGGTCGTGCTCGCAGTTTCCCAGATGAAGACGAGCGTGGAAGTTAAAGGGAACGAGATCATCTTCCAGTCTCCGCTCTCCTCAAAGAGGTACAAAATCCTCGAAGTTCTCGACAGCGGGGTTCCCGTAAACTCGGTGGTCAAGTACAAAATATCGGGAATCAACCTCCCATCCAAAAAGATAGGCAAGTTCAAAACAAAATACGGAACCGCCACCGTTCACTGCACGACGCCGTATGCCGTTGTCCTGAAAACCGATAGGGGGATACTAATCCTCGACGAGGCCCTCTTCAAGGGGGAGGAACGATGAAAGCTAGCGTGAAAGTTTTAATTAAGAAGGAGCTGTGGATGCTGAAGGGAAATCCCTCGATGCTCCTTCTCGGGCCGGGATTGATACTCTTCGTAACCCTCATGTCTTCTCTTGTGCCCCCCACTCCTCAGGGCTCCTATGCGGCCCAGCATCAAATCCTCTCGAATCCGGGACTCTTCGGATTAAACGACAAGCTGATTCATCTCCTTGGAGATTGGACCGTAAGGTTCGGGCTGCTCGTTGCCCAGAACCCGCTGACCTTTGGAATACTAACTTACTTAACGACGTACTCGTACATAGCGAACTCGTTCGTTTCGGAGAGAATCAACAAGACAATGGAAGTTCTGTTCGCGGCCCCGGTAAGTGAAACCGACGTTGTGGCCTCCAAGTTGATAACGGGAGCAGTTTTCGGTATTTCCCTGTTTCTCCTATCTTTCCTTGCGAACACGCTCGCCATAGAGTTCATCTTTCACCACTGCACTGGACTGTGGTGGACGCCGACAAGGGAGTATCTCCTCCTCATGACGTTCTTTCCGCCCGCTTTTCTCTCCCTTGCCTTCCCCCTCGCGTTAATCGTTGGAATGAGGGGCTCCAAATTCCTAATGGCTTCCGGCACCTTCGTCATTTTCGTTCCGATAGTACTCCTCATCATGGCCTCACAGGTCTCGGTTGGGGATTACTTTAAGCTGATATTCTGGATTGCCGTAGCGAGCGTGCTTTTGGCAGTTCTGGTGACGCTCGCCGCCCGGAAGATGGTGAACAGGCTGGCTTTCATAACGAACTGAGGTGATTCCATGCTCGAAGTCGAGAACCTGAGCGCCGGCTACGGGAGGGGGGATGTAATCAGGGACTTAACCTTCACTGCAACTAAGGGAGAACTGTATTTACTGCTCGGAGCCAACGGAGCCGGGAAAACGACAACGTTTAGGGTTATTACTGGAATCCTCCCCCCATCTAGAGGAAGGGTGATCGTGGAGGGAATCGACCTCTGGCGGGAGCCGGAGAAGGCCAAGATGAAAATCGGCTACCTGCCGGAGGGGGAGAGGGTTTACCCAAACCTGAGCGTTTACAGAAATCTGCTCCTCTTCGCCCGTCTTTACGGGGTCGCGGAAGAGAGGATTAAGGAGGTTCTCAGCGAGTTCAACCTCAAAGAGTATAAGGACAGAAAGGCAGAGGAGCTGAGTAGGGGCTTGAGGAAGAGGCTTGCCCTTGCGAGGGCCCTCCTCCACGAGCCAGAGGTGCTGGTTCTTGATGAACCGTTCAGCAACCTCGACGTGCCGAGTGTCATAAGCTTGAGGGACAAAATTCTCGAGAGTCTCGACGAGGGGAGGGTTGTTCTTTTCTCGACGCACATACTTAGCGAGCTCCAGCACTTTGAAGGAGTCAGGTGCAGGGTCGGGATAATAAGGGATGGAAAGCTCGTCCTCGAAGAGAAGCTCGAGAACCTCATGTCCCTCCTGAGCAGTGTTGAAGTGGTCTTGGTTGTGAATAACCTCCAGCGTGCCCTCCAAGTTTTGAAAGAGAGTGGTTACGATGCAAGGGTTGAGGGTAGAAACATCGTCGTCAGCGTCTCCAATTACACCTCAGAGGTCCCGGAGATAACAAGGGCCCTTGCAGAGAACGGCGTTGGAATCCTCCAAGTAAAACCCAAGAAAGTTCCCCTCGAAAAGCTGTTTATGGATCTCTCCAAGCAAGATAGATAGAACTTATGGCCTTTTTATCCCTTCACCCAGTCACACGTTTTTACCAAAGCCGGAATTCCAGTTTGTCTTTGAGGGTGAATATATAAGGTGCTAGAAAATGTTCCGTCCATACGCTCTCTGCCGGAGGCTTAATCAAAGAAATCGGTGGCAAAGCACACCGCCTCTCGCTCCTGACGAGTTTATTCATACAGACGAATGAACACTACACTTTCATCGCCACTTTGGCTTTAACTTTCCTATTAGGCTTTTGTTTAACATTTTCCCATCAAAATAAACCTTAAAAGCAAGTCTTTTTTACA
>JAADCS010000115.1 GCA_013154295.1 Thermotogae bacterium | reverse complement strand
GAAGGCGAAGTCAAGGCCCTCAAGGGAAACTCCAAGGGTGTGAGCGTTGTGAAGTAAAACCTCTCCCCTCGTGTCAGCATCAAATAGAAAGCGGTAGCGGCCCTCAACGAGAACGCTCCACCCCCAGTCGTTCAGGAAACCTGGAGACGGCTCGTTGTCGTTGAGAACAACGAGCTTCATAGAAGAACCTCCGGGAATATTAAAAGGGGAGAAAAATCGAAATCAGGAGTTCTGCATCTCAACGGCCTTTTCAAGGACCTCTACGGCCTTCTTGAGGTTGAAGTACGCCAAGCGCGTTAGTGTGAAGACCCTGATGTTGCCGAGGCTCGTGAGTATGTTGCCTCCGAAGGATGCCTGCTCGGCCTTCTGGAAGTACATTGTGGCGTTCTGGTAGAGGGCCTCGGCGAGGGCAAGCGTCTCGTTGCTGACACCCATGGCAGAGGCGTTGGCGTAAAGCTCGTGGTAGACCGGAAGGAGCAGTTCATAGTTCCTGTAGTAGAAGTACGTCAGTGCCATTATGAGCTGCGGTGTTATTCCTGTTGGCGTTGGAAGGGCCTCGACGCCGGTTATGGTGACTATCGGGTCCTCCTTCAGGACGATGAAGATGACGTTGCCCTCAACGAAGTAGTAGCCAACCTCAGAGCTGGTGTTGGTTGTAAGGTCAACGACGGTACCGTCCTCTCTGGTCACCGTAATCCTGCTGATGTTCATTTCGTTCTTTGGAATCGCGAGCACCGCAAGTCCCCACGGTCCCATGTTGACTTTGGCCTGAATCTTTATGACCTTGAGCCTCTTGCCGTTTTCAGTAACTATCTGGCTCTCGGTGGTTATTCCTGAGAGGCTGGCGTTCCACCATGCGGCGAGCGCTCCGGGCGTCTCGTTCTTTGAGACCTTTTCAATGGCGCTTCCGTTCACGATGAGGGCCTCAATGGTTGTCCACTCAACGGTCGATATGTTCGGCAGGGTGAGGTTGTAGAGAGTTCCGTCGACGTTAATGCTCATGTTGACCACAGGCTTTCCAGTGGTTATGTTGCTCATGTTCCCTATGAGTCCAAGGCGGAGAATCGTCGCCGGTCCCCTTGCAACCCACATCTTGGCCTCGCTTCCAAAGCTCACGACGTTGGCTCCTGGAACGACCGTGAAGCCGTAGGTAAACTCACCGTAGTTGCCGTTGACGTCGTAGGCCTTTATGGTAACGGTGTGGTATCCGGCGGTGAGGTTGACCCCGCTGGTCTCGTAAACACCATTGGTGGCGTTGCCCGAGACGAGCTTCATTGCGAGCGCCTTTCCATCGAGGACCGCGGTTGCGTTGGTCACGTTGACCGTGTCAAAGATTGCCGAGGTAACGTTCAGTGCTGAACCGGTGACTATCTCTCCAACTCCCGGCCTGAGCGGTATTATTGCCGGTCCAACGACTTTAACGTACATCACTGGGAGGTCTACCGTGGCCTTGTTGTAAATCAGCTCGACGTAGTACTTGTAGAGTCCCTGCGGAACGTTGAGGCCTTCAAGCTCGAAGTAGTAGCCGTCCTCGGTGGCCATTGTAACGTTCTCGACGGTCTCGTTGGTCTTGGCGTCAATCACTATGAGCCTTGCGCTCTTGGCCGGGATTATGGTGAGGACACCGACCTTGAAGTCCGACCTGTTAACGGCGCTGGTTGGTGCGGTTACGTACCTGTAGGTCGGCACTATCGAGTACCAGAAGCCCCAGTTGCCCTGCGGTATCGTGGCGTTGGGCGTCAGGTTGAAGAGCGTGAACGTCATTCCGCTCGGGGTGTTGAACTCAACGCTGAACTCCCTGAGGGTTCCGGTGTAATTATCAATAATCTTGTCAGAGAGCTGAAGGGTAAGTGCAACGTACTCGGGGACCTTACCGGTCTCGTTCACGTACTGCTCGATTGAAGTGAGTGCGTTGGTTATGTCAAAGGCCATGGAGCTGTTGGGGAACGGGTGAGCCTGCGGGATTTCTGAGAGGCTGGTGTTAACGAGCTGGCTGGTTGAGTTGATGCCGATGTAGTCAAGCCAGAAGTCTAGGAAGTTGTGCTCCCATGCTCTCTTAAATGTTGAACCGTTGTAAACGTATACGCCTATCGGAATTCCAGCGGGTTCAATTAGCTCGTAGTTTGTAGTGTTGTAAACCCCATCAATCACTTCTCCCCTGACTGGGTGCTTAACGCCCACTATAGCCATCATCTTGGGCTGGTAGTTCGCCGCCTTCGGGACGTAGACCCAGGCCTCGCCCCATGAGATGAATATCGACAGTGGCAGCATTCCCTCGACGTAGAAGAACTGCGAGCTTGTGTTCGTGGCTGCCTGGTAAGAGTAGAGCCAGTATCCATGGTTGCCCCAGTCAGTTCCCCATGAGTTGACCATAACGAGCGCTCCCTGTCCATCTGGGGTCTGAACGTTGTCGTCGTAACCAACTATGGTAACCGCGTGTCCTCCGGTCCATGCGTAGTAGTAGTTGTAGAAGTCCAGGAACGGTGCCCTTCCGAGGTACTCGTCAATTGGAATGTAGTGTATCATCCACTCAAAGTTGGCAAGTGTGTAGAGGTCGGCGAAACCGTGGTTGACGAACCACTCCTCACCCTTAAACGAGTACGCGGAGAGGTAGAAGTCAGCCTCGTTCCACCAGGTCTGGTTATTGACAAAGTGCGTGAGTATTCCGGCGTTAATCTTCTGTGTGGCGTTGTAAACCTTATCGCTTAGGGAGACGTTGTACTTGGCTAGGATGTTCTCCATCATAAGAACCGAATAGTTGCCCTGGAGCTCGAGGTAGTAGAGTATTGTTTTGTTTCCGTTGTAGTACTTGTCAACAATATACTGGGCCCACTGGTTGTAAAGCTGGTGGGCGTAGTCTATCATCTGGCCAACCGTCCAATTGGTGTAAGTTCCGTTGGCATAGCTCTGATTAGCCCAATACTTCTGTGCATAATGTGTAGCATAGTACCCATAGAACTGGAGGAATCCTACGAACTGGTCTGGATGGTCGAGGAACGAGAAGCTTGGAAGAACTACTATCGCGGTCTGCATCACGTAACCCTTAGCCAAGAGGCCCTTCAGGTACTCCCACTGGGTCTTGTTGTTCAGATAGAGTATGTACCACTGACCCGGAAGCTTGTAGGGGTTGTACGGGTCTCTGAACTGCCACCAGTACATGTCGTATACTCCCCTGTTGTGGGGAGCAATCATCCACTGGGTGAGGTTCGGCCATACCCACGCATAGTCACTGGGGAGGTTGGAGGAATTGTATAGTGGGAAGTCATGGAGGGGAACTGCACCTATCGTTGATATAACATTCATCGCGTCCCAAGGGCTACTTCCACTGTCTATACCCCTGTTTATTAGGTTGTATGTAAATGTTGGGTTCATTATTGCGTTGCCCTTCGGGAAGGGATTGTTCCTCCACCAGTTAATCATGTAAGTCCAAACGTAGTAAGTTGAACTCCAGGCAGTACATGAGCCAACTGGTCCTTGATTCCCAATTGGAGGCAAGTAAAGGGTGTTGGTTACCTGAGAGGGCAGGCTTGTGTTCAGCAATGAAACCGCGGTGACCTTGAGAGAAGGCCTTCCCGGATAAACTGGGGCGCTCTCAAGGGCTTTCTTGAAAGCCTCTGGACTGAAGACAGGGAACTTTATCCCGGTTACCTTTTCGTATTTTTCAAGGGGAATCCATTTAAGTCCTGTCTTGTAGGGCATCAGCCTGAAGTCTGGGGCCTTTGGTGCCGTCATAAACTTTTCGAAGATGGTTTTTGGAAGAACGTGTTTGGCTATTGCCTGTGGTGCCGGAGCAATTGGACTTACTGGGTTAACTTGGAGGTTGGTTGCCGTCACTGGAGCTAACTGCGCTCCTAAAGAAACAACACTAAACAACACAACCGTTGCTATGACCAAGCTTATTGTCCTTTTGTTCATAGAAGCCACCTCCTTGGTGGTCTCCGGTATTGCTTAATCAACGTTCCAATATAAAGGTTTTCGTGTCAAAATTAACCGATATGACGAAAGAATGTAAAAGATGTTTCTTTCTATCCTTAGTTGAACAACAAAATTTCATATTTTAGGTCAAAAATGCAACATTTTTCATAGATTTAAGGGCCTTAGAGAACTCCAATGACGTATTTCACGTTTCCCTCCTCAAACCCCCTAAAAGAACCGAGCTTAAGACCGAGCAGTGCTTTTGAAAGATTCACGACCTTCATGGATGCGATATGTGTAACAGCAGTATCCTTAAAGAATTCCGGAAGTAGTTGCGCGGTCGGTCCAGTTAGAACAAACAGTTCCGCTTTTTTGGACCTCTCGAGGAGCATGTCCAAGGTCCCGTTAACAATGCAGCTTCCACTCGCTATTACAACGTCCATCTCCGGAAGGAGGTGATATTCAAGGGCATCACTGTAGGTGTCCCTGTCCCAGAGTTTTGGATTCC
>JAADCS010000084.1 GCA_013154295.1 Thermotogae bacterium | reverse complement strand
GAATGGACGGTGTATATTGGTGTAGACAAGATCCTAAAGCTACGCAGGCAGTTTGACATGTATGTGTTTCCCGACGGGTATGCGTTTGTTCTGCCACACAACCCGTACGGCTGGGGCTACCTGCTTGGGCTTTCCCTTGGTATTGGCTACATTGTAGGTGGGTTCTTCCATGTGCCAAGACTACCAAGGCATATCTCTGTTTCCCCAATTTCCAGTCTGTACGAGAACAGGACACCGTATCAGGTTCTACCAGCGGGAGTAGACCCACTTGGTATTTCCAATGCACCGGTTTCCGATGAATACGCTGGTGAGCTAGACCCGTTTAGGTTAGCTGCGTTTGCTATTCGTCCACTAGGTATAAAACCAGACGGGACCGCTGTAGTGGGCTATGTCTCGTGTGAGCAGGAGTTTCCACTTGGTAAACTCGGTCGTGAGGTGTTTCTTTCCCCGGTGTTTGTTGGTGTATTTGATATGCTCTTTAAGCTAGCAGATATATCTGCGTTTCTTACCCATCAGACCTTTGGAAGGTATTACATGGGACTACACAAGGAATACAACACACTGGCGCGAATAGACTATGCACTGACAATGTTCCATACTTTGCTCCTTGCAGACTTTCCTGCTTACCGTGTGTGGATCGAAGCAATGTATAGTCTAGGTCACAAACCAGATAACGCACCGTTGCCGTCGCACAGCATGGTGTTAAAGACAACTGGTAATCAAGATCAGCTCATAGATGCTATGTCCGCACTGCCTCTGTACGTAGGCATGGCTATGTTCCCAGATGTGGTTGATTACCTTAGGGTGTCGAAGTATTATAAGAACTTCTAGCAAATCTCATAGCGAGGGACCCAACCCTCAACCCAGGGCACCCGGGGAGCAATCCCCGGGGGTAGCCCGCAGAGAGGTAGCGAGAGCATTCCCCTCGCCTCTGTTGGTGTAGCCCTATGTGTTCGGAGCTTTCCCCTGCCGAGCTTGAGGAGATCCGTCGGATTATTGAGAAGGTTAAACGTGGGGACTACTCCGATCTTGTTCCCCTTTCCCAGGTCTTGCGCGAGATGTGATGCATAGTTATATTTTCCCCCGTCCTTCTGTTATGTGATGCGCTTTCCCCATTGGTTTCCCGTGTTTATTTCCCGGTATGAGTCTTTGTCGTTAAAGGTATTTAAGCAGCGCTACAAGAAGGTTGTTCCCGGCCATTTCTATCTGTTCTTTGTGGGTGCTGCTGTTGCATACTCGAAGTCTGAGTACTACCGCTCGTATGATGTTACTTTCCCGTGCGAGACTGTTTCGATCGATATTTCCCCCAAGAAGCCGAACTATATGCTTGTTATTGAGTAGCTTTCTCCCGTTCGATGTCCCGTACAAGTAGCATTGTCTTTACAATGGTTTCCAGTTCCCTTTCTCTGTCTAACCCGAGCATAAGTGCGGCCACCATGACGTACTCCGGTGGTGCGCCCATTCTTTCCGCCATGTTCTTTGTTGCGATGATTGCCTTTTCTGGTATCCACTTGGGGCACCTCTTGTAGTGCTCTACGAGCAGCTTGATTGCTTCTCCCATTGTTATGCCCTTTTCCTTTGCAAGCTTCTCTACGGCCGTCTTTACCTCTTCGTCAACATTCTTTATGTCCATTCGTGTTGTACCCATGTGTGCATATAGTCGGAAAAAGTTTTTAAAATGGTCGGAGTTTCCGACCACCTTTCCGACCGATTTGTCCGACTTTGTTATGTTTTGGTCGGAACGGTCGGACTGTTTTCCCGAAAAGTCGGAAGGGGTTTCCGACCAGCATTTATAAACCCCCCTTGTTTGCGGGGTTTCCTTTCCGACCATTTTTTTAAAACATCCCGGATACCTTCCCGCATTTTCCGACCGCCCTTCCGACCGTTTTGTGCACCCTGTTTATATTACACAATTACATGATGTATATGTGCTTACCCCGTATGATGCTCGGCTTCGGATGCCCAGCATGTCAGTTCTTTCCCACAGGGTAGCATTGCTTGGTGCGTCCTATGGAGGGGGTATGGGCACCATTGTAGCCGTTGAGAGGTATGGCACAGGTGGGCGCAGTGTAGATTCAGGCAGGGTCTATCTTTCCGTTCGCTACAGTAACCCTGATCGGGTGGTCCTTGGCCCGTGGGGCAACGGTGGTTAGCATGTTGGTTGATCTGCTTCCTATGTTGTTTGTTGGGGATACGTATGGTGGTACCTACGGAGTGTTCTTTGTTCGGACGCGTTTGCCGCGTTCACTTCCTCCGTTTGAGTTTATTGTGGGTTCTGGTAGTGGAGAGAACGCCCTGTCAGCGGGTTCTGTTTGTGTTCAGGGCCTTTGCTTGGATATGGATTTTGAGGGTGTTTGGGTGCACTTGGAGGTGTGATGTTGGGCATGATGGCTGTGTTTGATTTTGTTCCCAGCCTTGTGGTCGAGGATAAGCTAGTTGCCCTATTGCGGAGCAGTGCCATTCTTTCCACCGGTGATGCGTTTCTTACACCCGAGGATGACACACGTTCTCTGTGGGTGTTTGTGTACGACAGGTCGTTGGATTTCTGGATGGATTATGTTAACAACGGTGTTGAGTCTTGCATGAAGTTTGAGGAGTTGTAGGAGGTGTGATGTTGATTCCCCGCCTATTCCCGAGGATGTTCATTAGGTCGTATGAGGAAGAACGCGGGGACTACATTGTGTTTGAGAGGGTCTTCTCCCCCCGTGGCACATGGGGGACTTCTTGGGTAAGCGATGTTTGTACAGCTGGTGTTGAGGACATTGGCAGTTTTTACCTACATCTCCAGGCTGTTGTTAGGGTGGGTTCTCCATCCACCGAGGCCTTAAGTCTGGTGATTGATTCCCATCGGGTCTTTCTGTGATGTTCCCTTTTATACCCCCGCTGTCTTGTTACATTGTGGGCAAGAAGAGCAAATACTTTCTCCACGCCGCGGCACGTTTCCCCAGCTTTGGCGCGGTTAGCAAGGACAACAGCTACGTAGTTGATGTCTACTTTAGCGGTGGCCACTTTGAGACCCACCTTGGTTACCATCCTAACCTGCACGTTAAGTTTGCAAGCGTGGGCACCTCTTTTTCGGGCCCCCGTGAGATCGGTGAGCAGCCCGGCAACTGGCTCCACTTTGTTATGTCTTCCCGCACCAGCTACACAATCCTCAACGATGACACGACAATTCCCTACGGTCAGCTCTACTGGTCGGCGAAGGCTAAGAAGAAGCTCGGCGGTCTTTCCGCGGGCATGGTAAGCATTGCTCAGAAGGTGGGTTCCCACGAGCGCCAGCTGGAGAAGATCTTTTCCACCCTCGTCGACATTTCCAACCGCATTGATATGCTTGAGCGTACTGTTGCCCGACTCATTGAGGAAGAGAAACAGAAGGAGGGGCAGTCGTAGTCTGTGCACCCTCTTTATATTTCCCCACCGCCCATCTTTCTCTGATGGACACCCGTCTGACCAATCCAGAGTATCTTATTGCCAAGCTTACGGCGAAGCTTTCCCTTGCAGGGGTTAATGTTCCTCCCGAGGCCAACGTTGAGGCCATTGAGGTGCTTGCAACCCTGCCAAAGAAGGGTGTCAATGTAGATGTTCTTGGCGATGTCCTTGCGTCTGTCTATGCCCACGACGAGGAGTCGTATAAGAAGTTCTGGGAGGTCTGGAACGACATACTTGGTAGGTCAAAGCCTGAGCAGCTTAAGGTTACTTCTGGTCAGGGTCTTGCCGGTCGTGCCATGGAGGAGGTTATCAAGAAGGTTTCCCCGATCCTTGGCCAGAAGGACTTTACGCCCCCGTCTGTGGATGCCATCATTGAGTACGGGGTGAGCAGGTGGAAGAGGTTGAGGTAACGATGCTGAAGAAGGGGCATATCTCCCCCGAGGACTTGCTTAAGGGTATGTCTAAAGATGCCAAGCAGACGTGGGACGACCTTGAGAAGAAGCTTTCCAAGGCTATGTCTAAGCTTGGTCAGGCTCTTCCCAACGCCGATGCTGGTGACCTCGTTCCCCATCTTTCCGACCTGCTTGAGAAGTCGTTGCAGAAGCTTGCAGACACTGGTGACCCCAACGCTGTTTTGGGTGCCGGTGAGTTGCTTAAGCAGGCGGCAAAGAATGCTCCACCGAATGTTAAGGAGGCTGCAGACCTCGTTAGTGATGCATACGATAAGGTGGTTTCCCACGATATTGCCCCGCGCATCCTTCGTAGTCTTGATCCATCTCAGCTGTCTGCCGAGGAGTGGAACAAGCTCCTGAATGAGCTGGAGAACCTTGACCTGAAGAATGCTGGCCGTGGCCCCGGTGGTGGCATTGCCGATGTTTTCCTCACCAAGGTGTTTATGGATCCGCGTACGCGCTACCGCATCCGCTCGTATTTGAAGGATCTCCGCACGGCTCCTCACACCCGTGAGGTGTTTTCCGGCTATGGCAAGTACATCGATGCTCGTCGGACTTTCCGTGCGACCACCCGTACGGGTATGCCTATGCTTGTTTTCCGTAAGCCCGAGTA
>JAADCS010000004.1 GCA_013154295.1 Thermotogae bacterium | reverse complement strand
AAGAGTCTCGGTATGTGTTGCGTTGCAACACTTCTTCAAATAGGCGCCGAAGGCGCTCCTGCGCACTGCGCACTGCACACTCTACACTCACTCCTAAACGCTCAACGCTAAACACTCAACGCTCACTATGCCAGATTGGTATAGACCACCTGGACGTCGTCATCTTCTTCCAGTTTGTCTATGAGAATGCTGACTTCATCCATCTGCTCTTCGCTGAGCTCCAGGGGGGAGTTGGGGATGCGTTGGAGCTGAGCTTTGCTCACTTCGATGCCCCGTTCCTCCAGGGCTTTACTCAGTTCTCCAAAAGAGGTAAATTCCCCGTAGATACGGATGATCTCCTTGTCCTCACCGTTTTCCTGGGGAACTTTATCCTCTTCAATCTCTTCAAGCCCGTAGTCGATGAGCTCTAGCTCCAACTCCTCTAGATCCAGATCGTCCCGCTTGTCAAACTCAAAAACAGCCTTACGGGTAAACATAAAATCAAGAGATCCACTTGTGAGTAGTTCTCCTTTATTACGCACCAGGGTAGCTTTGACATTGGCGACAGTGCGGGTAGGATTGTCGGTGGCACACTCTATATACATCAGTGTCCCATAGGGTCCTTTGGCTTCGTAGGCAATCTCCTTGATATCGGCAGCATCTTTATTGAATGCCCGTTTGATGGCCGCTTCGATATTGTCTTTGGGCATATTCTGAGCTTTGGCGTTAGCGATGGCGGTGCGGAGCTTGGCATTCATCTCCGGATCGGGACTGCCTCCTTCTTTGGCAGCGATGGTGATGAGGCGTCCCAGCTTGGGAAAGATACGTGACATCTCTCCCCAGCGCTTGAGTTTGGCCGCTTTACGATATTCGAATGCTCGTCCCATAGGCTCACTATCCTTCTATAAAATTTCTTGAAATTATACCGTAACGGACCACATTCATCGGATACGGCGGAGTTTGTATCTACCTAAAAAAAGAATGTGCGACGGATCAGTTGGTTGTCCCAAAGGTTCGACTACGACATCAGCGACAGAACGGGCATAAGATTCATCGTAGGAATAGCCACTGAGATTGGCAGAGGTACTGTAGGCCCACTCTAAACGCTCCAATAAAAGCCGATGCCTTGGATCCTGAACAATACGAAAACTGTAGCCCTGAGGGGTAATAAAACTCTGGCGACGACTGCGACGTACTCTCTTGCGAAAAGAGCGGGGAATCCGATAACGCCGACGGAGGGAAGCCAGGGTAGGATACACAGTGATGTACGGTTTGCCGGCGGGACGTTTTTTGGCCTGATCAAGGCGTGCTGAAGATTGGGAAACGAAGCCCAAGGTGGTATCGGTATCGGTAAGGAAAAGAAGCGACGAGATCAAATCTCTGCCTCCTCACCTCCAACTTCCAGACGATTGCGTCCGCTAGCTTTGGCCCGATAGAGAGCTTGATCTGCTCGTAGCAATGCTTCCTTGACACCGCGATTCTGATCGATTTTGGCCAACCCTATGGAAACGGTGATTGAAAGATCGTGGGCAAAGGGACGGTTTTCTACCTTTTTCCGGACTGTTTCACAAAATTTTTGAGCCTCATACAAACTTTCTACCTTCAAAAGGACCAAAAACTCTTCACCGCCCCATCGACCAACAATATGTGGTGGATTGACTAGCTCTTCCAAGAGACGAGCAAATTCGATTAAAACTTGATCACCAACCAAATGTCCATAACGATCATTGATTGACTTGAAACGATCCAGATCCAACAACGCCAAATAGTACATACTATGTTGACTCCGGATCTCTTCCATCGCTTTATCCATCTGATCTTCTAAAGCCATCCTATTGGGAAGTCCGGTCAAGGAGTCTGTATGTGCCTTCAGTGTCAAATCATCCATATGAGCATGAATAGTTTTTGCCATAGTGTAAAACGATTGGGAGAGTTGCCCAATTTCATCTTTGCGTCTTGGCAAATCAGGAAGGTTGAATTCACCGGCTTTCAGTCGTTCGGTCCATCGGGTCAGCTGTTTGAGCGGATCGATGATCTGGGTTCGTGAGTAGTGCCAGCTCACCAGTGCGACGATAAGAAGCAAAAGGGCCAAAACCATCATCAATTGATCAACCTGCCTACTTTGGTGGTTGATACGATCGATACGGGCAGAGGTGCGTCGATCCACTTCATCGAAAAAACGGGAAAGTACCTGACTAAACAATGCTTTGAGACGATGATATTCTGCTCCGTGAAGAAGCTGCTGAGCCGTCGAACGGTTGATCGCACTTAAACTGTCATTGATTGAGGCAAGATCCATTAGATGGAAAGCTTTTTCTTCTAGGGTAATTAGATCGTTGCTATATCGCTGAGCTATACTGAGTAGTTTCATTTCATCCGGCGTAATCTTGGCTTTTTTAAGAAGTTCCTCGTCACTGATTTTATTCCCTGTTTTGAGCGGATGAAACTCATTTTCTTCAGTAAAGAGATCCCAAAAAAGTAGAGAATAGTTTGGAGGGCGAGGTTCTTTACCGTTTCGAATCGCTAAAATGTGGCGATAGTACTCTTTGTAGCGAGGATCAGCAGTAAGAGTATAGGTCCGAGCCATCCGACTCAATTCGTCAACGGTACTTTTGAGATGAACCGCCAAACGATAACTATCATAACGATTTCTTTGCGCGTCGGTTAGCTCCTGTTGGAGATCTAAACGATTGGACATCAGGAGAATCAGGGCCACCAGTAGCGCAGAAATGATAGAGAAAAAAAGAATAATGCGCTTTCCGATGCTCATTGGTCTCCTTCGTAGATCTGAGAGCCCCTTAGATTGTAAGATAATCCTGAAGGGCCTTAGGCTCAACACCGCCGCTTTTTTGAAGCTGTGCAATGGCCAGTGCAGCAGCCCGAGCGGCGGCAATGGTGGTGAAATAGGCTACATGATTGGCTAGAACCGACTGGCGGATAAGCCGTGCATCGGCCTTGGAAGCTTTGTTGTCGGATGTGTTGATAGCCAGGGCAATCTCTTCGTTGCGGATCATGTCGTCAATGTTGGGACGCCCTTCGCTGATCTTGAAGACCTTGGTGCTGGGGACCCCGGCGGCCTCGAGGGCGGCGTGGGTGCCGGAGGTAGCCACTATCTCGAAGCCCAGGTCCACAAACATTTTGCCGATCTCTCCGGCATAGGGCTTGTCGATCTCCGTCAGAGAGAGGAAGACCTTGCCCTCCAAGGGAATGTGGTTTTTGGAAGCGAACTGGCTCTTGGCGAAGCTCATACCAAAGCTGTCGCTGATCCCCATCACTTCGCCGGTGGATTTCATCTCGGGCCCCAGAATCAGGTCGGAGCCGGGAAGCTTGTTGAAGGGGAAGACTGCCTCCTTGACCGCCACATGGTTTTGAAGCCGGGGCTCCATAGGAACGGTGGAGTAATCCACCATCTTAAAGGTGTCATAATACTCCAAGGCTTCGCGGAGGTCGCCTCGGACCATGACCCGGGTGGCCACCTTGGCCAGGGGCACGCCGGTGGCCTTGGAGACGAAGGGGACGGTCCGGGAGGCTCTGGGGTTGACCTCAATGAGATAGATCTCGCCTCTATGGATGGCGTACTGGATATTGAGCAGGCCCACCACGCCCAGTCCCAGGGCGATCTCCATAGTCTGGCGCTTGACCTCTTTGAGTAGTTCGGGATCTACGGAGACCGGGGGGAGGGAACAGGCACTGTCACCGGAGTGGATCCCCGCCTCTTCGATATGCTGCATCACCGAGCCGATGTAGACCTCTTTGCCGTCGCTGATGGCATCCACGTCCAACTCCACGGCGTTGTCCAAGAACTTGTCGATGAGCACGGGGGAGTCGTTGGAGACCTGGACCGCTTCGTCCATATACTCCCGAAGTTCCTCGTCATTATAGACTGTGCGCATTGCCCGACCCCCCAAGACGAAGCTGGGGCGCACCAGCACCGGGTAGCCGATGCGGTTGGCGATGGCGATGGCCTCCTCCTTGGTCACGGCGGTGCCGTTGGCGGGCTGGCGGAGCCCCAGCTTTTCAATAAAGGCGCTAAACTTCTCTCGATCTTCCGCCAGGTCGATGACCCGGGCGGGGGTCCCGATGATCTTGGCGCCGATGGCGGTGAGGTTTTTAGCCAGCTTCAGGGGGGTCTGGCCTCCGAAGTGGACAATGACCCCCTCAGGCTCTTCGGTCTCGATTACGTTGCGCACATGCTCGAAGTCAATAGGCTCGAAGTAGAGGATGTCGCTGGTGTCGTAGTCTGTCGAAACCGTCTCGGGATTACAGTTGTACATAATCGACTCAATCCCCAGATCCTTCAGGGCAAAGGCGGCATGGACGCAGCAGTAGTCAAACTCGATCCCCTGGCCAATCCGGTTAGGACCGCCACCGATGACCAGGACCTTTTTGCCCTCTTGGGCTTTGCGGCCTGCGTCGGGTAGGGGAGTGATGTTGGTACTGGAGTAGAGGTAGGGCGTAAGCGCCTCGAACTCAGCGGCGCAGGTGTCCACTTCGTTGTATTGATGCTCGATCCCCAGCTTTTTCCGGGCGGCGTAGATGTCGTTTTCGCTGAGGGTCAGCCCCTCTTTGCGGTTGATCACCGCGGCGATCA
>JAADCS010000153.1 GCA_013154295.1 Thermotogae bacterium | reverse complement strand
CAGTTCTCCTCTATTGGGTAAACCTTCTTTAGCTTCCTCTTTTCCATTTCCTCTACCTCTACATTCCGGCCGGCAGAACGCCGAGGATTTTATTTTCTTGCTCAGTTAAGCCCCAGCTTCTGAGCCTGAGCCTGTTTCCTCTAATAGACTCTATTGCGTTTATTCCCATAGCTCCAAGGAGCTCTTTAATGTCGTGAGACCAGGCCCTTAAAAGGTTGTAGAGGTTTTCAGCAACTATTTCGGGGTTCAGCCTCTTTGCAAGTTTTGGGTCGTTGGTGGTTATTCCCCAGGCACACCTGCCGGTGTGGCACTGCTGGCACTGGGTGCAACCTGCTGCAATTTTGGCAACTGTTCCGATGTAAACGGCGTCGGCACCAAGGGCCACGGCCTTTAAGACGTCAACGGCGCTTCTAAAGCCGCCGGCGGCAATCAGCGAAACTTCGTTTCTCAGGCCTTCAGCCCTCAGCCTGTCGTCAACTGCGGCAATTGCAAGCTCTATTGGAATTCCAACGTAATCTCTTAAAGACTTTGGAGTGGCTCCCGTTCCACCCCTTATGCCGTCTATGACTATTGCGTCGGCGCCGGCGTGGGCTATACCGCAGGCAATTGCGGCAACGTTGTGGACGGCGGCAATTTTTACAAAGACGGGCCTTTCGTAGTTGGTGGCCTCTTTAAGCGCGTAGATAAGCTGGCGAAGGTCTTCAATTGAGTAGATGTCGTGGTGGGGGGCCGGAGAGATTGCGTCTGAGCCTACGGGTATCATACGGGTCTGGGCAATTCCCTCGTTAACCTTCTCGCCGGGAAGGTGTCCGCCAATTCCCGGTTTTGCTCCTTGTCCTATTTTAATTTCTATTGCCGCTGAAGTTTCAAGGTAGTCAAGGTCAACTCCAAAGCGTCCCGAAGCAACCTGAACGATTGTGCAGTCTTTAAATTCCCTTAAGGATTTGTGGAGGCCGCCCTCTCCAGTATTCCAGTAGGTTCCAAACTCACGGGAGGCTATGGCCATTGCTTTCTGAAGGTTAAGGTTAATTGAGCCGTAGCTCATTGCAGAAAAGAGGACGGGTATTTCAAGCTCAAGCTGCTTTCCAATTTTGGTTTTAATTGAGACGCCGTCTGAATCAAACTGAAGCCGGTCGGTTTTACGACCTATGAAGGTTTTTAGCTCCATAGGCTCTCTCAGGGGGTCAATTGGAGGATTGGTAACCTGACAGGCGTCAAGGAGAAGGTGGTCAAAGTAGTTTCTAATGGGCTTATCGTTTCCGGTAGAGGTGAGAATTATCGCACCGGTTAACATCTGAACGTGAATGTCCCTTAAGGCTTCAGCAGTCCAGTTTGCGTCGGGGTGGAAGGTTGAAGGGTTTTTAACCACCTTAATTGCGTCGGTGGGGCAGAAGGCCTCGCAGCGCTTGCAGTCAACGCAGTTTTCGTTCCGGTTCATTATCATGTTAAGGTCTTCGTCAAAGTAGGTGGCGTCAAAGGAGCACTGGTCAACGCAGGACCTGCAGCGGACGCACCTGAAGTCGTCTCTCAGGACCATAAAAGGGTAGAAGGCTACCTGAGGCTTCTTAAAGAGCATCTCGCACCCCCATAAGTGGTAAAGATAATTCTACTACACTTATTGAAAGCCCTTTCCTCCGCCTTTATTACAAACAGTAATGATTGTCGTTAATGTAAGTCAACAGTAAGTGAAACCGTCAGAAGTTGACATAGAGCGTCAGCAAAGATTGACAAAATTTGTCAGTGTGAAAAGGGGGTTAATGGAATTGCAATACTTTTAAAACTGGCACGATTCGTGCTTATATATTAGAGCGAGGACAAAACCAGAAAATATAAGGGGGAAAAGCTATGAGTACAAAAAGTTTTTTGAATCACAGTTTAATTGGAAAGGCAACGTTACTGGAAAAACCTTCACCAATAGCAGAGGCGGTTGAAGAGGGACTTCCCATTTTTGGACCTGAAACGACTACCGGGGTGGGAAAGCAGCACACTCCCATAGTCAGAACTCCCCAGAAAGTTAAAGCCGGCCAGTGGTTTGAGGTTGAGGTCGGAGTTGGATACTTTCAGTCCCACCCCAACGAGCCCGACCATCACATTGACGCAATTAGCCTTATGGTTGACGGAGTTGAGGTTGCAAGCACCAAGTTCCAGTCGGGTCAGGGAGCTCCCAGAGCAACTTTTGTCATAAAGATTGACGAGCCGGGAGTGGCTTACCTGAGGGGCTTTGGAAACTGTACCCTCCACGGCCTCTGGGTAAGCGAACCGGTAAAGGTTGAGGTCGTTTAAGAAAGTCTTTCTCACTGTAAAATCGGCGGCAACCTCTTTTAAGATAAGCAGTTTCCCCTGCTCTATGGAGAGCGGGGGGATTTTTATTTAGCCAGTCAAAGCCCCCGTAAAGGTTGAAAACCCCGGCATTCACAGCCTCTGGGTAAGCCTGTTGAGGTAGTTTAGCGCCTGAAAACCTCCCATACAGCTATGGCACAGGAGGCAGAGACGTTAAGGGAGGGAGTCTTTCCAGTTGTGGGAATTGTGGCAATTTCGCTGGAAAGACTTAAAAGCTCCCTCCCTATTCCCCTGCCTTCAGAACCCAGCACAAGACACAGGGGCTTTTTAAACTCCACCTCTCTGATGTCTTTTCCTCCGGTCTCAACGGCGTAGATTGAGCCACCCAGGGAAGAAAATTGTTTTAGAGCTCCCTCTAAACTCTCAACCCTTGCAACCTTCAGGTGGAAGAGGGCGCCGGAGGAGGCCTTTAAGGCAACCTCGTTAAGGGGAGCTCCTCCCTTTTTGGGAAGCAAAAGCCCTACCCCTCCAAAGCTCTCAACGGTCCTTGCAATTGTGCCAAGGTTCTGGGGCTCGGTTATTCCGTCAAGGGCGACGAAGAAGGAGTTTTTTGAGATGGTCTCTGAAAAGAGCTCTTCAGGGGTTGAGTAGTTAATGGGAGAAAGGAGGGCAACTATCCCCTGGTGTTTTTCAGTTCCTGCAAGTTTTTTAAGCTGACTCTTTTTAGCCCACTGGTAGTTTACTTCCCTCTCCTTTAAAAGGTTGAGAAATTCGGGCTCAAAGAACTTCCCAAACTGAAGGTAAACCTTCTCTATGGACTTTCCGGCCTTCAGGGCCTCAACGACGGCGTTTTTACCGTAGAGTTTCAGACTCAAGAGCTCCCTCCTCTACCAAAGCAGTTCTTTGAAGCTATTTTAAATTAAGTTTTTCATGTAAAATGGGGTTATGAAAAAGGTTTACAGCAGGCTAAAAGAGAAGTTAAGGAAAACCTCCAAGAGGAAGTTAATAGCCATCTCCGTTTCGGTTAAGGTAGTCCAGGTTGCAGTTTCAACCTACCTGATTAAAAAATTTTTCCTCAACTGAGTAGTCGGTTATGGAGCTTGCGCAAATCTGGGGCTGGTGGCTGGTTTTAATCTGCGGAGTCTACTTAGTTAGGCCGTCGGTGTGTGATGCGGTCTTAGAGGCAATGGAGAGGAAGGAGTGGGTTCTCCTTTCGGGGTGGCTTTCTACATTCCTCGGCATTCCAACACTCGTTTTTAACGAAGGGCTGCCTGAGCTAACGGCGCTGGGAGCTCTGTTTACTCTAAACGGCCTTTTAAGACTGGCCGTGCCAGAGCTCTTAACAAAAAAAGCCCCCTTTTTAAGGGAGAATAAACCAATTCCCCTGTCAGTGGCAGCCCTGGGGTTTATTTACGGTCTCTGGCTTCTTCTTCACTACTAATGAAAATCCTCTCAGGTTTGTACGTTCCCCAGACGGTGGGGTAGTAGTTTTTAACCCTGTTTTTAGCGGCATTTAAGACCAGCGGGGCGGCAATGTAGATTAGGGGCTGCTCGTAGGCGATTATGTAGTAGGCCTTTTTGTAGAGCTCCACCCTCTTTTTAAAGTCTAAAGTCCTTGCGGCCTTCTCAAAGAGCTCGTCAACCTTTCTTTCCCATTCGGTTGCAGGCTCTTTCTGGTTGGGGTTCCACAGGTGGAGCTGGCCGCTGCTCATCCAGACATTCCTGCCGCTATTGGGGTCAACCGAGCCGGTAAGGCCGATTATTACCGCGTCAAAGTCGTGGGTGTGGAGGAGCTTTTCAACCAAAGTGTTAAAGTCAAGGGGCTGGAAGTTTACTTTTATTCCAAGCTTTTTAAGGTCGTGCTTTAAAATCGCCCCAATTTGGACCCGGGCGGAGTTGTTTGAGTTTGTTAAAAGGTTTATCTCAACCCTGTGGCCGTCGGGGGTCTCAAGCCAGCCGTCGCCGTCCCTGTCTTTAAGGCCGATTTCGGTTAAGAGCTCTTTAGCTCTTTTGAGGTTGTAGGGAAACTTTGGGTAGTTTGGGTCCCAGTAGAGCTTGTTGGCAGGGGTTACGGGAGCGTAAACGGGGTAGCCGAGGCCGTTATAGACGGTTAGGATTATTCCCTTGCGGTCTACGGCGTGGGAGATTGCCCAGCGGAACTTGCGGTTTGAAAAGAGCTCCCACTTCCACCTCGGCAGGGCTTTAGGGTTCTGGTTAAAGGCAATGAAGTCGGCGGTAAGGGAAGGGCCGAGGTTGTAAATTGTGTAGTCCCCCTCTTTCTCGCCCCTTTTGA
>JAADCS010000088.1 GCA_013154295.1 Thermotogae bacterium | reverse complement strand
CCTACTTCGTTGATGCGGTGAAGGTGTATGCCACCGAGGGGGAGCTGATGGATGCCCTCAAGGAGGTGTATGGCACCTACAGGGAGAACCTCACTTTGTAGGTGTTCCAAATCATCCGATGTGTGATGTTGGAGCTATACCATTCGGTATATCGCCTTTTCTCTCCTCCAGTAGATAACCTCCTTTTCAGGTCTATAATAAACACTATGCGGAAGTTCTTCCTCTTGATTCTTCCCACAGTCCTGATAGCGCAGGACTTTGATCTCTACAGGGAGGAGCAACCTACCAGATTTCAGGCCAACATGGAAGTGCTGGGTTCCACTATCTATATTGGTCAGCCCATTCCGGATCTGGTGGGATACGCCGTACCGGGTACGGGTGATCTGCTCAACATCCTTAGGGCACGTGCCGGTGTTTCTATCAGTTTCGCCAACAAATTCACGGTCGGTATAGCAGGAATGTATTCCGGAGAGGCTACCAGTGATATAAAAGGCCTTCCAGTCGGTGTCTCGGAAGCTTACGTGCAGTTAGACACTTTCGTTACACCCATAGGTGGTCAGGGGGTCGTTCGTATAGGTCGCCAGATAATAAACTTCGGTCAGGGTCTCGCCTTCAGTGACTACCATGGTTTTGGATCCAACGCCGTGAGGTTAGGTTACCGTTTCAGTCCGGCTTGGGAGTGGTATTTAGATATTCTCTATGTTAAGAGTAACGAGAGCGGAGCTCGTCAGGTTGAAAAGCTCTACTATCCCTTCGCGTATTACAATTCGGCTGACAACGAAATAGCCTACAAATGGATAAGCACGAGATACGATATAGAGACGTGGGCGGTGCTTCTACAACGTAAAAAAGGACCAAGAGACAACTACGAGTTCTACCTGTACGGAGCCATGATGACGGAGCAGAGGATAATAGGAAGCGGATTCAACCCCTACTGGTTGGGTGGGTACATAGCCATCGGACCTATAGGAAACTTCTATATGGATGCGGAGCTGGGGTACATGACCGGAATGTGGGATTCACGTCGTAGGATATACGGTGATTTTTCCGACCAGATATACGACGTCGTGGGAGAAGGACGTATAACCCTCAACGCCTATGCCATAGGTATAAGAGCCAACTACGACTTCACGGACCAAGTCACAGGTGGCGTCGCCTTCTACACCTTCAGCGGCGACAACCCCAATACCCAAGGTATGTACGAAGCTTGGATCTCGCCTATGATAAGAACGGCTGGAGTACATTCCTTCAGCAACTGGACCCACTGGACTGGTATGGGAGAGGTCTTCACTTGGAACTACAGACCCGACAACTGGAGGAGCGTGTACTTTTTGAATCCCACCAACTTCGTGGCCGCCAACTTGAACGTCATATACAAGGCATTTCCCATACAACAATCCATGGTCATAAGGATAGACGGTTTCGCCTTTGCGGAGGCTGCTTCGCCGGAGGGTGTGGATCCTTACCTGGGGGCCGAGGCTGATATAGCCATAAAGTTTACGTACGCCGACATAGCAGACATAGGTATAACCTTCGGATACTTCCAAGCGGGGCCAAGGCTCCAGAGTACGGGATGGTCCAGACCTTCGCCCTTGAACCTTTATCTCCAGGGGGTTGTACCGGAGTATCAGGTACTGAAAATAACAGGTTCTTCCTACGTAGCCCGTCTGTGGGTCTACAGAGCAGTAAACCTCTTCTGATGGAAGGGGTGCCCTTCTTAGGTACCCTTACCAACGCTGTAAGTGTGGGTATTGGTAGTTTAGTAGGAGCTTATGTGGGTAAAGCTTTCCCGAAGGATTTACGTGACCAACTGCAAAAACTTTTGGGGGTGATAACCCTCGGCTTGGCCGTTTCCATACTGCTTGAGGGGGAGCTCATAAAGGCCGCCTTCACACTCGTTGGAGGGTACGTGATAGGCTATGCCCTGAACCTTGAGGGCCTTTTAAGGAAGCTAGGAGCGGGGGGAGGGGTTATAGGGGCCCTCATAATCTTCTGTAGTGGCCCTATGACCGTCTTGGGCTCCATAAACGATGCCTTCGGCAGGAGTGAGATTCTTCTGGTAAAAGCCCTACTGGATGGAACGGTTTCGGTGATATTCGCGGCCGCCTTGGGTCCTAAGATGCTCTTGACTGTACCCCTTTTGATCGTTATACAGGGAGGGATAGGTGTAGGAGCTCTAATCGTCGGAGGGGGAAATCCCGACCTGAGCGTCCTCAACCCCATCGGGGGGCTTATTCTCCTCCTCATAGGCCTGAATCTGCTTGAAGTTCTCAAATTCCCCATCGCCAATACGCTTCCCGCCTTAATTTTAGCACCGCTATGGCACTTCTTCTGATCCTATCCCAGAAGTTCTACGAGAACTTTCTGCAAGGATCGAAGAGAGGCTACTACTGGTATTTTCGAAGCAGGAACGCTTGGGCAGCATTGGAGTATCGCGACACCCCTCCCTACATGATAGAGCGCCTTTTGATCATACTGGATCACCCGATTTATAGCTCTTACTTCGTGAAACCGGACTCCCTCTTCGTGGTGGGCGATACTGCATGTTATCTGTACCGTGTATCCAAAAATAGAGCTCTATTGGATAAAATATTGGGGGAATGTAACCCGAATAGCTGGATTTTTGCGAAAAATTGGAAACTACACATTGTCGTTCCCAAAAAACGGGAAGTAACCGTCTATAATATAGAAAATGCCGAAATGCACTTCGCCGCCCTCGAGAGGTACGACCACGACATCGTGAATTGCTGGATGGCGAGGGACTTGGTATGCGCTTTGGACACGGGTGTGTTTAGAGGAGCCAAGATGGTATATCCTCTGGATCTTTCAGGTAAGAAGTTTGTGGTACTCTACCGGTGGGGTATAAGGTTGTTAAACGGAGGTGATACCATTCTGGAGCTCAAAACACCCTCCATCCCTTTGAGCGTAACCTACTCCCACGGTCTGATTCATATCGCCTTGGGGACGCACGGCATCCTAACGGTTGATGCCGAAAGGGGAGCCTACACGTACCTTAAAAATCTTCCTACCGTTGATATTTACGCTTCACGCTATTACTTCAAGGTCTTTGCAGAAGATATGGACGGGTGTCTCCACGTCTTAAAGCCCGTATTCCGACCGCCCTCGTTGAGATACCTCACCAAGGCGGATATTTCCTTCTGTAAAACGGGGGTAAAATAGGGGCATGAGCTTAAACTATGGAGTTTTTATGTGGCTGGGATGGTCGTGGGTGAGTTTTAAACCTCTCTATGATCATCTATCGGCAAGTGGATACTCTATAGAGGGGGATAGATCGGTCTACTTTGGAGGATACACCTACGTACTCTTTGACAGTTTCATCCTCCTAGTAGATCTAGGCAAGTTCCAGGGCATAGAAGGGGAAGGCAGAGGCCTCCGCGTACATGTAGACCATACGGTTGGTCATCTCGGTGTAGGAAGACGTTTCTTAAAATGGAACTTCAAGGAGAGGAACTTCATAGTTACACCTTACGTGGGTATAGGGTACGGATCGGTCTCCGTCTCCTTCAACGAGGTTGGTGATGAAACCTTCTCCGATTTTACCGAGGATCCGTTACGAGAAGGATCAGCCCATTTGACCACTTATCTGGCCTCCGTGGGGGTTACGGCTCTGTTTGACTTCGGCTTCTCGTTGGGTATAGGTGTGGGATACGATCTACCCGTATTCAAGGGAGAGTGGCAGCGAGGTAACAATCGTCTCTCCGGCGGGCCGGAAGTTTCCCCCTACGGTCTCAGAGCCAGATTTATGGTCGGATACGCGGGGGATTGGGGTGATTAGGAAACTGCTTCCGAGAGAGAAAGCTCTTCGCCTGGGAATCGGAAGTCTAACCGAGGAGGAGCTCCTGTCTCTGATACTATCGGTGGGGACCTCACGTCTCAACGTCTTTTCGCTCGCTCGCAAGTTACTCACAGAGTTCAGCTTGAAGGAGTTGGCTCAGCTTCCACCGAAGGCACTTATGCAGATAGAAGGTATAGGGGAGGCCAAGGCTATCAGGTTGGCCGCGGCTTTTGAATTGGGTCGTAGGCTCTACTCCCTACCCGACGACGATTTGAATCACGGGCATCTAAGATCTCTCCTTTTTAAGATAGCCCACAAACGCAAGGAGATTTTGCTTCTTTCCATGTACGACTCCAACGGTCGTTTCTTGGGAAGTGAAACGATCGCTATGGGAAGGTATAACGTCCTATACGTACATCCGCGAGAGATATTTGAACCTCTCTTTAAAAACGGTGCATCCCGTTTCATATTGGCCCACAACCATCCTTCTGGCGATCCACAACCTTCGGCCGAGGATCTCAAGTTCAGCGAACGTATGGATTCCCTGGCTCGCGAGTTAGATCTCATACTTTTGGAGAGCTTCGTGGTTATAAGGGATCGGGCCGTGGGCATACTGAACGGCACCGTTCTGCTCTTTAACCAATTATAGATCCGGAATCCGTGCATCTTTAGTACATTTGCAAGCCATATCCGGCCGTATAATACCGCCGATTATGAAAGAGAAACCCATCCATAAACGTGGCGGAGGATTTCTCCTTGAGGAGACGCCCACGAACGAAGCATACACTCCCGAGGACTTCACGGAGGAGCAGAAGATGTTGGC
>JAADCS010000135.1 GCA_013154295.1 Thermotogae bacterium | reverse complement strand
TTGCCAACGAGCTGATGGATGCTGCCAAGGGCGTCGGTGCTGCCATGAAGATTAAGGAGAACACCCACAAGATGGCGGAAGCCAACAGGGTGTTCGCCCATTACAGGTGGTAATAACTCCATTTTCCCCGCCTTTCGGCGGGGTTTTCACTTTCATAAATCGTCCCCATATTCCGGTTTATATTTTTGGGCGTGATTGTCGCCGGATTCGAGAGCCTCGATGAGCTGCGTTATTTGATTTCGAAGAAGGTTCCCGGTCTCTTCATTCCCTCGTGGATGGGGAGCAATACAGAAGTCTTTCGCATCATCCATGAAAGCAATTACGAAGGAATCGTATGCACTGACAACGAAGGGGGATATGCCAGCTGGGTGGTGAAGGGTTATCCATCTCCTGCTGAAGTGGGGAGGATGCTGGAAGATGCAGGCAATTATCGGAGAGTGTATGACCTCTATCGGGATATGGCTTACAAGCTCAGGACTCTGGGAATCAATTTGAATCTGGCACCTGTTGTGGATTTGTACCATCCAGACAACTATGTGATAGGGGGGAAGGGAAGGGCTTACTCCCACAGTCCCGACAGGGTTATAGTGGGGGCGGAACTCTTTCGAAAGGCTCACGAGGTCGAGGGTGTCGGGGTGGTCTTCAAGCACTTCGTGGGGCAGGGCAGGAGCGTTGGAGACCCCCATGATAGGAAAAGCATTTACCCATTCGGATGGGAGCAGTTGAATGAGGATTTGAAACCCTTCTCATATTTCATAACTACTGGCGCCCGATACATAATGGTGTCCCATGTGTCTATTCCCATTCTGGACGAGGAATTCCCCATCAGTCTTTCGAAGAAGATAATATCCGGACTCCTTCGGGAGAAACTGGGCTTTTCCGGAAAGGTCATAACGGATGATATTCGAATGTCCGCTGTGGAAGAGGAATTTGGATTCGAGGAAGCTGTCAGATTATCCCTTGAAGCAGGTGTGGATTACGTCCTTATCTCGAGGGGTATGGACCGCATAGAGTGGGCATTGAGACTAATGGGAGAACTTTAAACTTAACTGCGGATGAAGGGGCTCAACTATCCGAAGGTGGTGGAAGGGGATGGTAAATCCACCATACTCTTCATTCCGGGACTCCTTGGGGATGAGAATTCCTTTGAGGAAGTGGGAAAGTACTTCCTTCAGGATGGCTATAAGGTGATAAGGGTTTCTTATCCGTGCCATCCCTTTTCCCTTCAGGATTTTGCTGAGAATCTCCTCTCCGAACTGGATTCTCCTGCCACCGTGGTGGGGACATCCATGGGGGGATATGTGGCTCAGTTAATGGCAAGAACGGAGCCGGGGAAGATAAAGAATCTCGTTCTGGTAAATACCTTTCCTTCTGCCCGTTCCATACTGGGCAGTACCCGATGGCTGGTAAAATTATTCCGATTCCTGCCAAAGAGTCTCATAAAGAGCCAGATAAAGAGAGGCATCAAGGACGAGCATTTCGGAGGAAATCGAAAAATCCGCGAAAAGATAGAAAGATTTCTGGAATCGGTGGAGCCATCTGTCCTGTATTACCGTCTTCAGGCTCTCGCCGATGCCCCCGACATCAGATGCTTTCCCGAAGGGATTCATACGATAGTTTTTTATACGAAGGGGGACCCCACCATACCGGAATCTATGAAAGAGCAATTAATCGAGAAAGTCAATCCCCATCTGGTGTATGAATTCGAAGAGGGGGGACATTTCCCGTATCTTCATAATCCCGAAAAGTTCTATAAGATTCTCAAATCGGCTCTGGAGGAGTGATTGCCTGCATTGGGTAAATTTAAATCGAGCTCAGAGATGTATCCATCTCGTATACAGCAGTTTCATTTAAAGACATCCGATTCCTTATCATGCTAAGCGGGTGCATGTTAAAGGCAACTGTGCATACGCTATCTTCTTCAATGAAAATGTGGATTTCCCGCCACTGCGTTAATCCAAGTCCCTCACATTCCTGAATTTTTTGGCAATTTGCTGTAAAATTTATTTAGTTAACATTTTACGAAACAGGAGGTAAAGCCATGACCGTGAGCCCGAAATTAAGAGAGTGCGACCTTTACAGACCTTTAAAGAATGGTGTGGTACAGTGTCTTGCCTGCAATCATTACTGTGCGATAAAACCCGGTGAAGCCGGTTTGTGCGGTGTTAGAAGGAATTTCGATGGAAAACTCTATCTGGTGACCTACGGAAGGGCTGCTGCTGTTCATATTGACCCCATTGAGAAAAAACCCCTTTATCACTTCCTTCCCGGAAGCCCTATATTCTCTATCGGTACCGTTGGATGTAATTTCAGGTGTCAGTTCTGTCAGAACTGGGAGATAAGTCAGTTCAGAGAGTTCTATGTGGACCCGAAGACAGGAGAACCGGACAGGTGGATTGGCGAATACTGGCCCCCCGAAAAGATTGTAAATACCGCGGAATCTTATGGAGTCAAACTGATTGCCTATACGTATAATGAGCCCACCGTCTGGATAGAATACGCCCACGATACTGCAAAACTGGCTGTGGAGAGGGGAATGAGGAATGTCTTTGTCTCCAGTGGATATGAGACCAAGTATGCATGGGATTATATCGAGCCCTATCTTCACGCCATAAACATTGACCTGAAAGCATTTTCGGAGGAGTTCTACCGCAAGATAACCGGAACCCGTCTGAAACCCGTTCTGGAGAACATCGAATACATCGGAAAGGAGAAGTGGGGCAAGATATGGATGGAGGTGACCACTCTCATAATTGAAGGTTACAACGATGATGAGGAGCAACTCAGGGGTATAGCCCGATTCCTCGCTGGTGTCAATCCCAATATTCCTTGGCACGTGACCGCAGCCCATCCTGCTTATAAGATGCTCCATATCCCCATAACCTCCCACGAGACTCTGATAAAGGCCTATGAGATTGGCAAAGAAGAGGGCTTGAAGTTCGTGTATGTGGGGAATGTTCGGGACCCCGAGCGTAGCAGTACCTACTGCCCCAAATGCGGAGAGTTGCTCATATACAGGGATGGTTATCATGTGGAGGAGAAGTGGAAGGAGAGGGGTGTCTGTCATAAGTGCGGGGAAAAGATACCCGGAGTGTGGCTCTAAAAGGAGGTGAGTCATGATTCGGCGTCCAGCAGTGGCAGGTGCCTTTTATCCCGCTGACCCCGAAGAGCTGGTGGCTATGATGGAGATGTTCCTCTCCCGTGTCCCCGAGCCCCCGGAGATTCCCCCCGTTGCTGTTGTTGCCCCTCATGCGGGATATATCTACTCCGGTCCCGTGGCTGCCCATAGTTTCAAACAGCTCCTGCCCCTGAGGGGTAAAAATGTGAGGGTATTTCTCATGGGACCTTCCCATTATGTGCCATTTCAGGGTATATCCACTGGCTCTTACTCCTACTGGAAGACTCCTCTGGGTCTGGTGCCTGTGGATGAAGCCAAAGTGAAAGAAATCCTGACCCTGTCCGATATATTCATCGATGCCAATGAGCCCCTGATAAGGGAGCATTCGCTGGAGGTGGAACTTCCATTCCTCCAGTATGTTCTGGGTGAATTCAAGCTGGTTCCTCTGGTTTTTGGATTCATCGACCCGTTTCAGGTGGCTCCCCTTATACTGCGGGTTATGGAGCCGGGGGATATCGTGGTGGTTTCCACCGACCTTTCCCACTACCATCCGGATGTTATAGCCCGGAGCATCGATGCCAGAACCATCGAGATGGCTTTGAAAGGGGACACGGAGGGGGTGCTCAATGCAGAAGCCTGTGGAAGTCATCCATGGGCTACTCTCGTGGAGATGGCTAACATAAAGGGGTGGAAGCCCACCCTTCTGGCTTATGCTACCAGTGCTGACACTTCCGGTGATACGAGCAGGGTTGTGGGATATGCCGCTTTCAGATATGATGAATAGGAGGTGTAACCATGGATAAGCTGACAAAGGAAGAGAAGAGGATATTGCTCGATATTGCCCATTCAGCCATTTCGAGAGCTTTCAGGGGTGACCTCACCCCGCCCGATTTGGAGGAGCTCCCGCCCCGGCTCAGGGAGAAGGGGGCAAGTTTCGTGACTTTAACCCAGCACGGGGAGCTCAGGGGATGTATAGGAAGCGTGGAAGCCTACAGACCCCTCGCCCTTGACGTCCATTACAATGCCATTGCCGCCGCCTTCAAAGACCCTCGATTTCCTCCTCTTACCCTTCAGGAGTGGCCCTATACGGAGGTGGAGGTGAGCGTCCTTTCCAAGCCGAAGGTTCTGGAGTATTCTTCTCTGGAAGACTTGATATCCAAACTTACGCCGGAAATGGGTCTCATTCTGGAGCATCCCTACGGGAGAGCCACCTTCCTTCCGCAGGTGTGGGAGAAGATACCTGACCCTGTAATGTTCTTGCGGGAGCTTGCCCATAAGGCAGGGCTGCCGATGGACGTCTATCTGGACCCCAGAACTGTGGTAAAGTATTACACGGTGGATAAGTTCACATATAAGGACTTGGAGGAAGAAGAGAGCTGAGATGCTCTATCCCTCCTATTTGAACCTGTACGAGAGCGGGGAGCTGAAAGAGAGGGTGGAGGAGGCGGTGGGCCGCCTCCAGAAGTGTTATATGTGTCCCCGTGTGTGCGGGGCACGGCGTCTGGAGGGGGAGAAGGGTGAATGCGGTGTGGGGAGGTACGCCCTCGTCTCCTCCTTCG
>JAADCS010000162.1 GCA_013154295.1 Thermotogae bacterium | reverse complement strand
TTAGGGGAGCTAAGGAAGGAGTTCTACTTGGAGTTGAGCAAGGTGTGGAAGGAGATAGGTAAGTTGAGGGGAGAGATGAAAACAGAGATAGAGAGCCTGCGGTCGGACCTCATAAGGTGGATGTTCATCTTCTGGGTAGGTCAGTTTGTGGCGTTGGCGGGTATTTTGATCGCTTTCCTTAGACTCTTGGGATAACACGCCACGGCTGGTTATCCTGTCGGTTCTGGTGGCGTTTTTATGCTCTTTCGTTCCATAAGGAATAAAGGTTATGGATATGGTCTCTGGCATATTTCCAATTTTACCGGACCACTTTTGAACGCGATACTAGAGCAAAGAGATACCCTCCGGGGATAAAATCCCAACCTATGAGGTTCGTTGAGGTAGAAAAGCGCGATAACATAGGCATAATCCGCATCAATAGACCTGACAAGCTCAACGCGTTGGCTCCGGAGGTTCTTGAGGAGTTAGAGATAGCGGTAGATGATATGAATGACGACCCCCAAGTTAGGGCCATCATAATCACCGGAACGGGCAAGGCTTTCGTGGCCGGAGCGGATATAAAGTACATCGGCACCTTGGACGAGGAGGAAGGGTACCGTATGGCCCAGTTCGGCCAGAGGGTTTTTTCCAAGATTGAGAACTCTCCAAAGGTGTATATAGCGGCTGTCAACGGCTACGCTCTCGGGGGAGGCTCGGAGCTCGCCTTAGCCTGCGACATAATAGTAGCTTCCGAAAATGCCATCTTCGGTCAACCGGAAGTGGATCTGGGCATAATGCCCGGCTGGGGTGCTACCCAGCGTATGACCCGGAAGTTGGGGCAAGGATGGGCCAAGTATCTGATCCTCACGGGTGAAAGGATAGGAGCCCAAAAGGCTTACGAGATAGGTATGGTACAGAAAGTAGTAAATCACGACAACCTCATGGATGAGGCTATAAACCTGGCCCAGATACTCGCCTCCAAAGGTCCTTTAGCCTTGGCTCTGTCCAAAGAAGCTATAAATAGAGCTTTCCAGCTGGGAGACTTCGGTTTTGAATACGAAGCCCGTCTCTTCGGCAGGACGGTGGGAAGCGAGGACAAGAACGAGGGAGTTAAAGCTTTCTTTGAGAAGAGAAAACCTAATTTCAAAGGCCGATGAGCATGCGTCTTAGTATAGTCATCCCGGTGTATAACGAGAGGAAATTCTTTCCCATAATCTTTCAGCGGGTCAGAACCATAGATTTTGGCATCCCTAAAGAGATCGTAGTGGTGGATGACTTTTCAACGGACGGCACCAGGGATTATCTACGTCAGCACGTAGAGGGTTTGCCCAACGTTAAGGTAGTATATCATGAAAGAAACATGGGGAAGGGAGCAGCCCTCCATACCGCTTTTGCTCATGTTAGCGGAGATATTGTAGCTATACAGGATGCAGATCTGGAGTACGATCCTCAAGATCTGATACCCATGGTTAAACTCATATTGGACGGTCACGCTGACGTGGTCTATGGTTCCCGCTTTTATGGTCGTCCCCATCGGATTCTCTACCATCACCACTTTATGGGAAACAAGCTCATATCCTTTTTGGTGAATCTCTTTTCGGATATGACTTTCTCGGATATTGAGGTGTGCTACAAGGTATTCAAAAGGGAGGTACTGGATCACTTTGATCTGACCTTAAACGACTTCGGTTTTGAGGTGGAATTTACAATGAAAGTTAGCAAAACAGCCAAATATACCAACTGGCGGATATACGAGATGGGCATAAGCTACCACGGACGCACCTATGCCGAAGGTAAAAAGATAAATTGGAGGGATGGCCTGAAAGCTCTGTTCTACGTCCTCAAATTCGCTTTCTGGAGGCCGAAGTTAAGGGATGAAAGGGTTACAAAAGTTAGACCGTGATGAAGCGTTTGGTGATAGCAGCTGTAAGCATAGCACCGATAGGAGAAGGAGTAAGTGTCTCCGACTACGTGGCAGAGGCGATAAAGGTTTTGAAAGATTACGGTAGAGTGGAATGGGAATTGGGGCCTATGTGTACTACCATGTGGGGAGACCCTCGAGACGTATTTGAAGTCATCTTGCTCATGCAAGAGGCCATGTTTAAAAAGGGAGCTGTACGTTTGAGTACAGTTATAAAGATGGATGAACGCAGAGATAAACCCTTAAATCCCACGGATAAGGTGGAATCCATTTTAAACAAACTCGGTGAAGAGCCATGATACCGGTGGCCGATTTTCATCAGGATAACATTTTCATAGAGGGCATACTGGAACGTACCTATAGGGCCGGATACAGGTTGGTAGTAGGGGCAATATTCCCTCTTCAAGGTGGAAAGGTGTGGGATTTTGAAAGGACAATCAGGGGGATGGAGTGGTTCTTGAAAGAGTTAGAAAACTCCCCCAATGCCCATCTCCTTACCGATCTTGATAATCCGGATTCTTCCAAGTTGAACCTAATAGTGGGGCTTGAGGGGGGGTATCTGCCAGATATAGAGATGTACGACCACCTTTACACCATGGGAGTTAGGCTCTTTGGTCTCACTTGGAACGTAGATTCAGCTTTGGCCACGGCCTGTTGCGGTGACAGAGGAGGACGTGGGGGCCTTACTCCGTTAGGAAGAGAGTTTATAGCGTGGGCTAAAGAGAAAGGGGGGTTGGTGGATCTGGCCCATGTGTCCTATGACAGTATGGTTGAGGTGTTTGAAAGTGGGGTAAAGTTTTTGTATTCCCACGGTGGGATCTTGAGCGATCCTCCTTCACAACGGATCCTCACGTACGAATTAGCTAAGGAAATCGTACGTCGTGGTGGTGTCGTGGGTGTAGGGTACGGAAGTATATTCTTCGGAGAGCTGACTTTAAAAGGTCTGGCCGAAAAGATTGTGGAGTTCTATGAGATCTTGGGGGGTGGTATAGTTTCGGGGTCGGACTTCTTCGGTTTAGGTGGGAGTGAGTACGAGGGTCTTAGGGAGATTGAAGATATTCATAACCTTCTAGATCTTTTACCGGAACGGATACGACGTCGCTACGCTTGGGAGGAGGCAATCAAGTTTTTGGTAGGAGATTTAGAAGTTTGAGGCCCCTTTTGAGGTAATCTGGTATGTTTTCTCCTTTCAGTATGTAGAGTTCCAAAGTACGATCGTGCTCTTCCATAACCTTCCGTATGGCCTTTAGATCATCCTCGCTTAAGTTTTCAAAATCCAATCTTCTGATTGCCCTTTGGAAAAGTTCCTCCATTTGGGAGGAAGCTCGATGGAAGGCTAAAAACTTGATCCTTTTTATAAGTTTCTCTTTCATCTAACCACATAAAAAGCTTTAAACCCTCTCGTCCTCAAAAGTTCCGCGGCTCTTTTAGCTATACCTCCTTTGGGACAGGAACATAGCGTTACATAAAAATCGTAATCACGCGGAGGGTTGAAACCTTCCAGTATATCACTTAAGGGTAGGTTATAAGCATCTTTCCTTAAGGGTGCTTTTTTAAAAAAAGAAGGGGATCGGACGTCCAGAAAGAGTACCTTACCCCTTAGACGTTCGGCGCTGTCGGGTGTTATAGCCAGACTATCTAAGCTCCCCGCAGCGTAAAGTATCCATACCATGCGGCGAAGCTCCCGTATAAAAAGAGAACAACTCCTAAGACTATGAGGATCGCTCCTACAGCTCTACGATAGGGTTTGAGAAGGTTTATCTCGGTGAATATCCCAAAGAGACCATAGAAACCATGATAAAGACCGAAACCCACAAAGAGGGTGTAAATTATGGTCATTATCAGATCTTTGGAGCGAGCTAAAACACTTTGCCAGTGTAGGGGGTTTGCGGGATCATGCATGGGAGCTGTAGCTCCAGCAGAGAAGTGCATGACGGCGAGGTGGGAGAACAGTAAGAAGAAAAGTACAAAGCCAGCGAAGAAATGGAATGCCCAGAGTTTTCCACCTTTCATAGAGGGTATTTTACCGCCGAGATGGGGGTTGCGTGGTTAGAAGTTAGCCTATCTTTACAGATGTATCAGCCACCCTTAAAATTTTTTCTCCGAACGGGGCGTAGCGCAGTCTGGCAGCGCGCCTGGTTTGGGACCAGGAGGTCCCGGGTTCAAATCCCGGCGCCCCGATTTTAGGAATATAGGGGCTCAGTCCCGCCTGTAGCGGGACGCCTGTTCAAGTTTTTCCCCCTTGTACCTTGGGTGGGTGGTGCTGTACAATACCCAACCTATGAGAGATAAACTGCTCTCCCTTGCTCTCTTAGGTTTTGTCCTATTCGGACTGGGATGCCCACAGGGGGCGAATAGCCAGACGGTGGATGATAGCCAAGCGGCCTATGCTCCAAGCCCGCAGAATCTTGACGAGGCCAAGAAGCAGGTGCAGCGCTACAGAGAGCTCGCCAAGAAGGACCCAGATAAGTATCTGCCGAAACTGGCCAAAGCCCTGTATGATTTGGGAAACATGTACGACGACTTAGGCCGCCATGAGGAGGCCATAGAGCCGGCAGAAGAGGCCGTTGAAATCTACAGGAAACTCGTCAAGAAGGACGAGAATAAATATCTGCCTGACCTATCCGATGCTCTTAACGATTTGGGGGTCATATACTCCAACTTAGGCCGCCATGAGGAGGCTCTGAAGCCTACAGAGGAGGCTGTTAAGTACTACAGAGAACTTGCTAAGAAGAATCCCGACAGGTTCCTGCCCGGTTTGGCTCTGGCTCTTAACAACTTGGGGCTCATGTACT